>CAMVGI010000021.1 GCA_947166955.1 uncultured Clostridia bacterium
CACCACGGCGAGCATCAGGTGCAGCGTCGCGGAGAAGATGACCTCCTCCGGGTAGTCGGTGCGCAGCGTCCCGTCCTGCCGCCCCTTTTCATAGGCGGCGCGGAACCGCTCGCGCAGCGCGTCGATCATGCCGCCGTAGGGCTGTAACTGCCCGGCGTCGATCTTCTCCGAGCGGACGTAGACGTTGAAGAACTGGTTGAAGCGCAGAAGATCGGCCCGCTCGCGGTACAGGCGCAGGAACGAGTCGAGGAAGAAGGCGTAGACGTCCGCCGCCGTGCCGCCGGTCTGCTCCGGATTGCGGGTACGGTTCTCCGCCGTGAAGGTCTGAAACGCCCACGTCGCGGTCTCGATCACCAGCGTGTCCTTATCCTTGAAGTAACGGTAGAAAGAGCGGATCCCATAGTCTGTTTCCGCCGCTACGTCCTCCATAGAAACCGAGTCGATATTGCGTTCCGCAAACAGCCGGAACGCTGTTTGCAGCATGATTTGACGGCGCTCCGCCATCTGTTCCGCGCTGAGCTTCATGGCGTCTCCCTTCTGTATTGACATTTTTCCTGTCATAAAACCATGGTGTTTTACCACAGGAGCGTAAATATTGCAAGAGGCAGCCAAACATTTGTATGATTATGGAAAGATTCGATACGACTTGCGTTGTTAGTAGAAAATAATCTAAAGCTCAGAGTTCTCTGGGTTTCCATGCAGTTCATCAAACAGGCCAAAAGCATCCTCGGAAGCATCCACAGCCAGAATATTATCCATGCGGAATAGCCGCTCATGCAACACAAGGGACAAGAGAGATTTTCCAACAAGCCCGAGACCCAGAATCAACAGTTTTTTGCTTGACGGCGTCCTTTGGATATTCATCAGAAGTTGCTCCCTTGCAAAATTATGCGTGGGTGGCGAAATGGCATACGCACCGACCGTTGTAAATCAAACTCATTCAACCTTTCTCCGGCAGCGGCACAAACACCGTCACCCTCGTTCCGCCCGCCTCGCGCGGCTCGATGGAGAGCGTGCCGTTGCACATCGTTTTCAGCCGCTCGCGGATATTGTCGAGGGCAAGCTGCGGCTCGCCCTCCGAGGGCGCGAAGCCGGGACCGGTGTCCTCTACGACGATCCGCACGCCGCCGGGCACCTCCTCCGTGACGACGGAGACATACAGCGGCTCCATGTCGGGGTCCAGACCGTACTTGACGGCGTTTTCCACGATGGGCTGGAGCGTCAGCGGCGGGATACGGAAAAACGTGTTCGGTGTGTCGAACTCCACAAACAACTGACCTTCGTAGCGCACCTGCTCCACCGCGAGATACGCCCGCGTGTGCTCCAGCTCCTCCGCGAAGGGAACGGTCCCCTCCTTGACGATGGTGGTGAAGTTGCTTTGCAGATACCGTGAAAAATCCTTGATGACCTGCTGCGCCTTTTTGGGGTCCTGCGCGCAGAGGTAATAAATGCTCATCAGCGTGTTGTGAATGAAATGCGGGCGCATTTGCAGAACGGCGACGCGCGTCCTTTGCCGCGCCGCCTCGTCCTTCTGCTCCACGTAGCGCCGCACCAGCTCGATCAATAGCAGCAGCTCCACGAGTAAGCTCTGACCATAGAACGGCGTGAAGAAGGAAATCAAAAAAACGAAGCGCTGCACGTTCGCCAGCTTTTTCCATCTCCGCAGCAGGGCAGCCAGCAGGAGTATTGTAATCGCCACGATAATGAGCAGGCAGGAAAACGCCCACGGCCTGTCGAGAAGGATTTCATATTCCGGCGTGACAACGAATCTCCCGCTCAAACGCCCGACGACCTGCACCGCGATCAGTACGGCGGAAAGCGCGCCCTGTATGTGCATGACCCTGCTTTTTCGCCAATCCTCCCCGCAGCAGGAAATGAAATACGCCGTTACGGGCAGGGCGTTGAACGTGGAGGCAAACGAGGTGGAGAGCGTCATCGCGAGGCACACCGGAATTGTCGCGTGGTAATACAGAGCGGCGGTTTTCAGCAGGTCGAAGACCGAGGCGATGATCGACGAGAACAGGATAGCGACGCACAGGCGGCGCGGCCACCCGTCCACGCTGCGGGCAATGTGCGACACGACCAGCCCAAATACGCCGAACAGGATCGCCGCCGCCTCCATCAATGACGAAAAGTTAATCCACTCCATCACAACAGCCCTCCCACGGGATAACGCAGATGGGCGAGCTGCGCGCGCACCGCCCCAACCTCCAGCGGCTTGAGCAGAAACCCGCACGCACCCGTTTCCCACGCGTCGAAAGAATACTCCCGGAACGCGGTGAGAAAGGCCACGTTGGTGCGCGGGCGGATACGCAGCAGCTCCCTGCACAGCTCAAGTCCGCTGGCGCGCCCCAGCTCAATATCCAGAAACGCCAGCGCGACCGGATTCTTTTTCAGAAAAGCAACCGCCTCCATCGGCCTGGTAAAGCCGACGACATTCGCGCACGGCAGCGCCTCGCGCAGAACGGGCAGCCCGCCCGAAAGAACGATCGACTCGTCGTCCACCAGAATAACGTTGGGCGCTTCGTCCGGTTCCTCGGCGGCGGCGAGCAGCGCGGCGGAATCCATGCCCAGCGCGGAAGCAAGCTGGGGGATCATCGCGGCGTCGGGCATGCGGCGGCCCGCCTCCCAGTTGGCGACGCTGGAGCGCTCCACATGGAGCCTGTCCGCCAGCTGCTGTTGAGACAGGCCCTTTTCCATTCTCAGACATCGCAACGTTTCTCCGATGGGCTTTTTCATGGCAAATCGCGCACCTTTCCGCAGTCTACGAAAAGAGGATAAACAATTCTGAGATAAACCGCAAGGGGAGGCTCAAAAAAATATGTTTCATTCTGAAACGTCCCCTTGTTTTGGCTGAGACGATTCGATATAATTACATTTAAAATCTCGAAAATAGTCGGAAAGACAACGGAAAACCTATCTGATTTGCGGGATACAACCGAAATATGATGCGGTTTTACAGGGAGCGCGTGAAGGTGGGAGCGAAATGAACGTATATGATTTTGACGGTACGATTTTTCCGGGGGATTGTTCGATCGGCTTTTGCTTCTGGTGTATGAACCGGCATCTGAAGGAGGATGAAGAATAGACGTGACGGAGAAAAAGGTATTAACGACGCCGTTAAAGCGAAGGATGAGCAAAAACATGAAAAGGTGCAGCAGCCTGTTTTTGACACTGGCGCTTGTTTTGAGCCTCGCCGCGCTTCCCGCGCGGGCGGCGGCTCCGGACGCCGCTTCTTCCGCGCCCGCCACGCGCGCCATGCTCTGCGCCGCGCTCTGGGAGCGCGAGGGCAAACCGGCCGCCGACGCCGCGGCGGATTTTTCCGACGTGCCGCGAAAGGCGTCCTATGCCGAGGCCGTCCGCTGGGCGGCGGAAGAAAAGCTGGTGGGCGGCGTCGGCAACGGCGCGTTCCTACCGGACGGCGCGCTCAGCCGAGAGCAGATGGCGACAGTTCTCCACCGCTATGCGAAGTATCTCGGTCTGGACGTTTCGGCGGGCGAGGATACCAACATTTTGAGCTACAGCGACATGTGCCAGTGGTCGGACTGGGCGGTTGGCGCGCTGCAATGGGCGGTCGGCTCCGGGCTTCTGGACGCGAAGGCGGACGGGCGCCTCGGCGCGTGGGATACCGTCACGCAGGCAGAACTGACCGCGGCGCTCTCGCGCTTCAACGAGCTGGCGATCCACGCCGACCTCTTACACGCGTGGACGGATGGCGCGGCGGCGAAGAACGCGCTCGTTGCGTATATGGCGCGCATCACCGATCCGGGAAGCGAAGCCTATATTCCCGCGGCGGACCGCATCGCCGTGTTCGATCTCGACGGTACGCTGATGTGCGAGACCTACCCGCGCTGCTTTGAGTACATGGTGTTCGTGGACTACGCGCTCAACAACCCCGACTACACGCCGACGGAGGAGGTCAAAGCGGTCGCGCAGGAGATCGTCGACACCCGCTGGCAGGAAAAGCCGTCGGGCATCAGCACGCGGCAGGCCGCCGCGGCTGCGATCGCCTACCGGGGCATGACGCCCGCCGAGCTGGCGGCGTATGTGACCAAGTTCATGGGCTCCGACGCGGAGGGCTTCACGAACCTCAAGCGCGGCGAAGCGTTTTATATCCCGATGGTGCAGCTGGTGAAATTTCTGGAGGCGAACGATTTCACGGTCTACATCGTGACCGCGACCGAGCGCAACATCGTGCGCGCGCTCGTGAAGGACACGCTGGGCATCCCGCCCGCGCGCGTCATCGGCACGGAGTACGGCTACACTGCGACGGGACAGGGCGAGGCCGCGGACGGCGACTACACCTTCCAGGCCACGGACAAGGTCGTGTTCGACGGGAGCTATTACGGCGAGAACGCCAAGATGAGCAAGGTGGACGCCATCGTGCGCGAGATCGGGCAGCAGCCGGTGCTCGCGTTCGGCAACAGCTCCGGCGACGTGGCGATGTGCGCATACACGGTCACGAACAATCCGTATGCCGCGCTTTCCTACATCGTACTCGCGGACGACGAGGCGCGCGAGTGGGGCGATACCGAGGGCGCGCGGGCAAAGATCGCGGGCTATGAAAAGCTCGGTATCGGCACGATCTCCATGCGCGATGATTTTGCGACGATCTACGGCGACGGCGTGGAAAAGGACGCCGGCGCGCCGCAGAAATAAAGAATCAGACGCTTTTTGTGCACATAAGCACATGTTTGGGAGGACAACGTATGAATTTCATGTCTATTATTTCCACTTTGGTGACGATTGCTTTTTTGGGCTTTTTGTACTGGAGAATGGTCAAAAGAGAGCTCCCGCAGCCCGTTGGAGCAATGCAGGCGTTGCTACCCATCGCGCTGGGGCTGCTTTCCCATCCTCTGACGCTTCCTTTCAGCATGGCCTATATAAAGAGCCAGGCGGCAAGCGGGACCGCGTTGAAGCTGAGCGAGTTGAGCTTTGCGCAGTCTTTGGAACGCTCCTTTATCGTCGCCGGCGGCTTGGAGGAGATCGCCAAGCTGGTTCTGATCATCGTGGTTCTGCTCGTCTTCCGCGGCAAGGTCAAAAACGTCTATGAATACGTCCTCATCGGCGCGTGCGTGGGCTTCGGCTTCTCTATTATCGAGGAGTTCAGCTACGGCGCTGACGACGCGAGCGTCTTTTCCACTGTTATGCGAATGATCTCGGTGCCAGCGCACATGACGTTCAGTATGATCATGGCGGAGTTTCTGGGGCGCGCCAAATACAGCAAGCTGACCGGCAAGGGCTCCGCGGCGCTCAGTTATGTGCTGGCGGCAGTCGTCCCCGTGGCCGTCCATACGCTGTATGATGCCTGCACAGCGTTCAATCCGGACTTGGTCAAAGGCGAAATGGCCGGCATTGCCAAGGCGCTGATCGGCTATGTGGGTCTTATGGCCTATGAGATCGTCGTGCTGATCCGATTCAAAAAGAAGACGCGGCAGCTCTGCGAAATGTCCCTGTTGCGCGGGGATACGTCGGTCGAAAGCGCGCAGAGCGGCGAAGACGTGAAATGACCCGACAGGGGGTTGTTCATAGCAGAAACATTTTAGGAGGTATGCAGCATGAAGTATGAAATCAAGGGAGAGCCCATGCCCGTAGTCGTCTGCCAGCTGGAAAGCGGCGAGAGCCTGAAGTGCGAGTCCGGCGCGATGAGCTGGATGAGCCCCAATATGCAGATGGAGACCAGCGGAGGAGGCGCTGGCAAGATGTTTGGCCGTCTTTTCTCCGGCGAGTCCCTGTTCCAGAATAAATACACCGCGCAGGGAAGCGGGATGATCGCCTTTGCCTCCAGCTTCCCCGGCTCGATCCGCGCGGTGGAGATCGGCCCGAACCGTTCGGTCGTGGTGCAGAAGCGGGCGTTTTTGGCGGCCGAGGATGGGGTAGAGTTGTCCGTGTTCTTCCAGAAAAAGGGTATGGCCGGGTTCTTTGGCGGCGAGGGCTTTGTGATGCAGAAGCTCTCCGGTCAAGGTACTGCTTTTCTGGAAATCGACGGCAGCGTGGTGGAGTACGAGCTCTCCGCCGGCCAGCAGATCATTGTGGACACAGGCAACGTCGCTATGATCGACGACACCTGCACGCTGGATGTACAGCAGGTCAAGGGCGTCAAGAACATCCTCTTCGGCGGCGAGGGGCTTTTCAACACGGTCATCACCGGGCCGGGCAAGGTGCTCCTCCAAACTATGCCCATCAGCGGATTTGTGAACACTATTGCCGGTATGCTCCCCTCCAAGGGCGGGAACTGAGCGGCATAAACGTGAATTGCCCCGATAAGGGTTATTCAAAATAAAAAGATTTTTAGGAGGAAACAAAACATGAGTCTGGAAAAGAGTCAGAAGATCATCAAGGTGTTCGGTATTCTCAGCATTATCTCTGCCATTTTGGCGTTGCTCGGCGGTCTCGCCATGCTCGGGATCGGCGGCATCGGCACCGCCACGGCAGGTGAAACGCCCGATCAGGAACTCGCAATGGGAATCGGCGTGGCCCTTTTTGCGGGCGTCGCGGCGCTTTTGACCGGCGTCGTCGATCTGGTGGAGGGCATCTTCTGCATGCGGGCGGCGAAGGACGCCGACAAGGCGCAGCCGCTGTGGATCGTTTCGATCATCGCCGTGATATTCGCCGCGATCACGCTCATCACCAGCTTTAAAAACGGCACGCAGGAGATCCTCTCCGCGGTGTTCTCGCTTGCCGTCAACTGCTTCGTTCTCTACTTAGCCAACAACATCAAGAAGCACGCCTGAGAGCGTATGTGAAGCCCGGCGGCGGAATGGAGAAGCCATTCCGCCGTCGGGTTCTGCAAGCGGGGAATTACCCGGAGTCTCCCGCTGAACCACTGAGGTTCGCTCGGCGGTTCAGCGGCGGATTCTGACCTTTCGCGCGGAGGAAAAGACATGGAAAGCAGAGGGGAATACGATGGAATTGAAAGCGGATCTTTCACAGCTTGACACAGCGGTAGATTATGTTCGCGATACGCTGAGCAGGAAAAAGGTCGACTCCCGCGAGGCGATCCGCGCGGCACTGATTACGGAAGAGGCTTTCCGGGTTATGACGGAGTGTGCGGAAAGCCCGGACGAAGTAATTTCCATATCTATCGTGTCCAGACTCGGAAACACCCAGATCCGCATCAGCGGAAGGACGAAGGAATTCGCCGAAGACAGGATAGACATTTCCAGCCAATGGAGTTTTGACGATCTTACTCCCGAACAAGAAGATGTGTGCAGGTCTCTGAACAGACGCATTCTGGGGGATCGGCTGTCCGTTCGTTTTCGCCGCGGCATCTCTGTCATAAAGATTGGCGTTTCCAACCCTCAGTTCGCGCAGCTATATCTTACATTTGCCGGATTGCTTTTGGGCGTGCTGGCTGGTATCCTGATGGGGAAAATCCTTGCGCCTTCCGTCAATACCACGGTGTCGAACTATTTTTTCGACCCCGTATCCACCATGTTTATGAATGCGCTTAAAATGATAGTGGCGCCGCTGGTATTCTTTTCCATCGCCTCCAGCATCGGCGACATTCAGGATATGAGGACGCTTGGGCGTATTGCCGGGAGGCTTGTGGCGTATCTTGTCGGCTCCGCCATTGTGGGGATCGTTCTGGGATTTTGCATTTGGCACGTGTTCCCGATTGGCGACCCGCAGCTCAGGGAAATGGTTTCCGAATCGGCGGCCGCCTCAGCCGCCCAGTCCGGCGGATATTCCATTTCCTTGCTGGACGCCGTTGTCGGGATCGTGCCGTCAGATGTGATTTCTCCATTTTTGAGATCCGATATGCTGAAGATCATCTTTATGGCGATCCTGCTCGGCACCGCCTGCGGAACCTTGTCCGACCGCATCAGGGTGTTGAAGGATTTTTTGGCGGACGGGTATATCATTGCCGAAAGGATCACGCAGATCATTATTCAGGTGATGCCACTCGCAATATTCTGCTCTATGGCGAAGATGGTTCTTTCCATGGATGTCAAAACACTGCTTGCTGTGTTCTCGTGGGTTCCGGTGACGTTTATCGGCAATGCCGCCATGATATTCCTGTACGGCGTGATGGTGCTTGTTTTCGCGCGATGCAATCCAATTACGTTTTTCAAAAAATACTATCCCGCCATGTTGACGGGCTTTACCTTCGCTTCATCTAACGCCGCGCTGCCTACCGCAATGGATCTATGCGGCCAAAAGCTGGGCGTCTCCAAGAAAATTTATTCTATCGCTCTGCCATTGGGATGCACCGTGACGCCGGGGGGCTCATGCATAACCCTGGCCATCAGCGCTTTGTTTATGGCAAAAATTTTTGAAGTTCCGGTTACACTTTCTCTGATGACAAGCATCGCGATCACGCTTTTGATCATCGAAAGCGGCGCGCCGGGATTGCCGGGCGGAGCGTTGCTGCTGTTCTCCATTCTGCTGCCGGAAATCGGCATACCGTCCGAGGCGATCGGGATTGTGATGGGATTGTTCTCCATCGTCGGCATGATGCTGGTATGCGGCAATGTCACCGGGTTGGGCGCTATTACGCTGATCGTAGCCAGGCGGGAAAACATGCTGGACAAAGAGATATATGACGGTTAAATGGACGCCGGAAGGCATGCCGAAAGGACTGTGCAGGGCAAAGAAGCTGTACTATGTCATGACTGCGGACGGAACGTATGTACCGGAAGAATACGGCTTCGGATATGTCAGAACGCTTGCCCGGAGCTTTTACGGGATCGAGGCTGTGGAGCTGATAAAAGCTGTGGGATTGGATATCGATGGTGCGGATGCGGAGGCGATTATCCGGGAATGCATGGATCGTATTGGAACTGACCATAGTGGTCGATGACAAGGAGATATCCTAATGAACAAGAAAAACGTCCTTTCCGTCCCGACGGCCTGCTTTTGGGCGGTCGTCGCCGTGTGCGTGCTGGGCATCCTCGTCGGCTCGTTCGCGGACTTTTCCATCAACGAATCGCTCGCCAACAAGACCTCGCTCGGCTCGTTCTTCGCGACCTACGGCTCCTACTTCTCCTACTGCCTCTATCCCGCGGCGGGCGCGTGCCTGTACGCGGGGCTGCGGGAAAAGGGCGAGAAGTACCGGATGCTCGCGCGGACGCTGCTGATTTTGGGCTTTTTCATGGCGGTGTACTACTCCAACAGCTACAACGGCAAGGCGGTGCGCGCGCTCATCGGCTATCAGGCGGGGGAGAGCGCCCCAGCGCTCTCCATCGTCAGCTGGCTTTTCTGGGTGGTGCTCTACGCCTGGGTGCCGTTCGTGATGCTCAGGGTCCTTGACCGCTCGGACCCCGACAAGCTCATTGCGGTCGGCGCGGCGATCCTCGTCGCGGGCATCGCGGCGGACAACGTCAACCTCTGGCTCAAGCAGGTCGGCTCCCGCCCGCGCTACAAGTACCTCATTACGCTCGATGACCCAATCTCCGAGTTCCGCAACTGGTGGCAGATGCGCCCCAACCTCGCCGGCAGCGACGACAACTTCAAAAGCTGGCCGAGCGGCAACATGACCATCGCCGCCATGATGTTCTCGTTGCCGATGCTCGCGGACGTGACGAAAACGAGAAACGATGGGAAGAACCTCCGTTGCTTCCTCGTCGCCTGCGTGTTCGTGCTGCTCTACGGCTACAACCGCATCCACATGACCAACCACTTCCTCTCGGACGTCTGCTTCGGCACGCTCATCACCTATCTTATATTCGCGGCGGTCGGCACGGCGTTTTTGCGCGCGGCGGAGAAACGATAAGCGAAAAAAACAAAACGCATACAATATAAATTTTAAACAAACCTCGGGGTGCTGTGCGCTCGCGGCAACATATGATTTCTGTTTCTCGCTTGTAAGTTTTGCGGTTTTGTGGTAAACTGAGGTCAACACAGAGGATGAAGATCGCTGTGCGTCCGGCGTATTTTTGTTTACAGTTGGGTATTTTTTTCCTGTGTGGGAACGGAGCGTGAGAGAATTGCGAGAGTTAAAGCTCTATGTTTGGAACGCGGATATGTCCGACAAGATTCCTGTATCCGTCGTCCCAGCGAGCCAGAGTGATATTAAGGCGACAAAGAATTGGCAGACGAGCTGGACTTCTTCGGCGGCAAAAGAAATGCCCAACAAGGTCGCACTGCATCGGGCGGATGACGGCGAGCTGTTGGGGCTGATGTCTTATGAAATTGATCACGGCGCGCTGGCGGTCGAAATCATCTACATTGAGAGCGCCGCGCACAGCAATGCGAACCTTCTGCATGCCACGGGGCAAAGCAAGAAATACATCGGTATCGCCAGAGCATTGATCGCGTATGCTGCGAAGGCGTCCATTGATGCCGGTTTTGACGGTGTGTTGTTCTTCAAGGCAAAGACGGACGAGCTGAGGAAATACTATATGCAGGAATTTGGCGCGATGCCGGTTGGCCGCTATGATCCCTATCGGCTTGTGATTTGGGAAGATGCAGCGGCAAACATTATATCTGACTATAGGGAGGCGTGAAAAATGACAGAGCAGAAAAAGCAATATCTTAGCGAGATGGAGACGCATGGTGCTGAGAATGGCTGGGTTTCGCCGCTGACGGAAGAGGACAAGGAGTTCTTCGCCTATTTCCGCTCGGTCTGTAAGCGGTACAATATCACGCCGTCCAGGGCGACGCGTATGGAGTACGATTTTGTGACCCGCGTTGCGGAAAGCGA
>CAMVGI010000022.1 GCA_947166955.1 uncultured Clostridia bacterium
GCGACGGCCTGCGGCGCGAAGTCGTGCGCATCCATGTTCGTGCCGGGCGTGCAGTCCACGATGGTACCCGCGACGTGCGTGCCGTGTCCGTCCTTGTCGTCGGCATAGCTGTCGCCGCCCACGAAGTCGTAGCCCGCGACCGTCCTGCCCTGCAGGAACGGGTGCGAGACGTCCGTGCCCGTATCCACCACGGCGACGATGAGGTCGGTGTCCGCGCCGCGCGAGACGAGCTCGGCGGCATAGTCTGCGCAGCCGGTGGCGTCGGAGCCCCAGCAGATCGTGTCGTCTGAACCGTAGGCCGCTTTCTGCATCAGCACATCCGGCTCCGCGTAACGGACATAGGAAAGCGAATCGAGGTATCCCGCGCACGCCTGGGCGTCCGCGGCGCTCGTGAACTGAATGACGGAGCATCCGCTCGTATCCTGCACCACCTGCGCGGCGTGGTATGCCGTGAGGTCGGGCAAAGCGGAATCCGCGCTCACAACAAGCCGCCCCGAGGCGTAGCTCGCGTCCGCGCCCGCGGCCTCGACCTTGCCGCTGTAGCTGTTCACAAGCGTCATCGTGGCGCTGACAAAGCTTGAGGTCGTGCTTGCGGTGTAGACGGCGCCGTTGAAGGAGACCTGCGTGTAGCTTTCGAACGTGCCCGCGCCGTCGGTATAGTTGGTCGTACTCTCGTACATGTAGTAGACCGTGTTGCCGCGCGTGCAGACGGTCGTGGAGAGCGCATCGGTGCTGCTGACAAGCCCCGTTGACCGCGCCCAGGCCGTCGCGCCCGCCGACCACGAGGCGCTGCTTTTGCTGCCGTGGTTCGCGGGCTTGCCCTTTGCGCGCCAAAGGAACGTCAGGATCTGCTCCTCCGTGCAGGGCGCGTCGGGAGAGAAGGTCGTCGGGCTCGTGCCGTTTGTGATGCCCTGCTCGACCGCCCACAGCACCGGCTTGCAGTACCAGCTTCCGCCCGGGACGTCGGTGAACGGATTTGCCGTGCTGTGCGGCTCCGGCTCGCCCGCCGCGCGATAGAGGAACGTCATCACCTGCGCGCGGGTGCAGCCGCTCTCCGGAGAGAACGTGGTCGCGCTCGTGCCGTTGGTGATGTCGTTGACAAGCGCCCAATCCACCGCGTCGTAGTAGTAATCGTCCTCCGACACGTCGGCGTAGTCATAGGAGGACGCGCCGCCGTCAACGGAACCGGGAACATAGATCGTTACCGCCTGCGCGCCGGTCATACCGAGCGGCAGCAGGGCGAGAACCAGCGCGAACGTCAGCAGAAACGAAAGAATGCCGCGACCTTGTTTCATGGCGTGTCCTCCTTTTGTTGTTTATCTTTTTTCCTTGAAGCTCTGGAGCATCACCGTCAGCGTCGCCAGCAGCGCCACGCGCTGCGGCTCGAACGCCGTGATGATGAAGTTGTCGTAGACCGCGTCGCGGATCGTGAGCGTCATACGCTCGCTGATCGTGCCGATGAGGTAGTCGTTTAAATAAACGACGAACTGGTCGGAGAGCGTTGCGGCAAAGTTTCTCATTTCGAGCGTTCCGTCCGGCGTATCCATCTTAAAGCTCTCGTGCGTGAGGTCGAACTGCTTGGCGACGCTGCCGTACTCTTCGCCGCGGCGGAAAACGTCGTAATGCGGCAGGGCGTGGAGCAGGCGGCGCGTGATGCGGAACTCCTCCCCGCCCGTTTCCGCGTCCGAGAGCGTGAACGTTTTGAACGGGATCGAGCCGTGCAGGAGATAGCGCACGTTGCCGTCCAGGTCCTGCAGTTCATAGTCCTTTTCCGTGACGGCAAACTGCTCGTTGAAGATATAGACGTCGGGGCGCAGCTCGCGGAAGCCGTCGAGGAATTTGCACGCCGCGATGTGATCGACGGCGTAATCCTCGAACATATTCCAATAGAAGTCCGGCAGCAGCTTTGCCGTCAGGTGGTGGAGCTGGCCCAGTTCGCCCGCGTCGCGGTCCCAGGAGGTCTGCACCTTGTGCTTCTCCGCCTCGTCCGTGTCCAGCCAACTCTCGTCGTCGCACTCGCTGACGAAAAACTCGCCCGTGTGATACCAACAGTAGAGAAAACTCCCCGCGTGCGTGGGGCCGTAGATCATGCACGGCTCGTCGATGGAGCGCACCTTGCCCATCCACGGGAAGCCGAGCGGCGTTTCGACCTGCTCAAAGGCGCGGAACACCTCGTCCAGCGGCGCGCACATGGACGGCACCTGTTTCATGCCGTCCATCGTTTTGTTGTAGGTTTTGGCGTCGGAGACCGACCACGCGGTGATGCCCTCGATGAGCAGCAGCGTTCCCGCGATCAGCGAGCGTCCGCTGAGGTTGTCCTTCCAGCAAATGAAAACGGAAAGAACAATCAGCACCACCGAGACCGCGCGCAGGAAAATGCGCTTTCCCCTGACAAAGGCGTCTCCCGTGGGGCCGTTGAACGCGCCGCCCATCCAATAAGCGCCGATGCAGAAGATGAATGCGGATACGGCGAGGATGACCCATGAGATCAGATGGAGGCGCACCGGCAGCAGGAACAAAATGCCGTAACTCGCCAGCACAAGAAAAAGGCCGCTGAAAAATTTTTGAAGGTTTCTTGTCGTCTTTTCCATGGTTCGTCAATCCAGCGGGAACAGGCATTCGCGCCCGTAATTGTCGTCCAGCACGGGAACGAGCAGCTTGAGGTCCTGCGCCCACTCCGGCACGATGAGCTTGTAATACTCGTCCTTGCCGAGGAAGTAGTGGATGACGAAGCCTTTTTTGCACTCCGCCGCCTGACGCTTGGCGTCGTCGGAAAGCTCCTTGAACGCGTCATAGCGTCCGTAGGGCGCTTCGGGCTGGGCGAAGAACACCTTCTCGTCGAAGGTCATCACGCCCTCGGCGCACAGCTCGCGGTCGTCCTTCGTCAGCACGACGCCGTAGGGATACTCGGTGTCGTCCTCTTCCACCCAGAACTCGCTCGCGACGGCGACCTCGCAGATGCCCGCCTTGCCCTCCTCGATGCACTTGGCAAACTTCTTCTTGTTGCCGCCGAGGTTCAAAAAACCGTTCTTCGCCTTGAGGACGTTCTCCGCCTCGGACGCGGGAATGGTCTGGAACGGTAAAGCTTCGATATGGGTCATGGTTTAAATCCTCCCTGTCTGTCTTTTTTCAATAATGGCGATTGCCCCGGTTCTCCGGGGCAATCTGCCGATGCCAAAAAATCAGTCGCTGCTTCTCTCGTCTGCCTTCTTGAGCGCCTCAACGATGGCGGCGATCGCCACGATGATGTTGACGTTGCTCTTGCTGAAGGACTCGATGCGGTAGCAGTTCGCCCAGTACGTCGCTTCCTTGTCCACCGTGCCGATGACCTCGTCGCCGAGCAGGATGTCGAAGTTGTAAGCGAACATGTCGCCCTTGATGGTCAGCTCCTTGCCGCTTGCCTTGCCGGCGATCTCGGTCTTGGTGAGCTTGAGCTTCTTCTTGAAGCTGGCGATCTCCTTCTTGCCCTCGAACACGCTGTATTCCGGCATGACGGCGATGAGCTTCTTCTTGATGACCATGATCTCGTTCTCATTGGCGTCCATGATCTTGTAGGCGGTATCCATCACGTTGCCCTCGATGAAGAACGCGGGCTCCTGATCCGCCGTGAAGAGCGTGTAGCGGTCCTTGAGGGAAAGCTCCAGCTTCTCCTCCATGTAGAGCTTGACGGAATCGGCGGACTCGGCGCGCGCGACGGCCTTGGTCTCGGTGACTTCCTTGCCGGCGAGCAGGCTGTCCATCACGTTTTGCAGCTCCTCGATGGAGCGGTTGATCTTGCTCATGTCCTCGCTGCTGCCGCCGAGGAACGCCGCGCCGAGCGCGCCCTTCATCGCGTCGCCCATCGCGCCCGCCTTGGGCGCGGAGCCGGCGACGATCTTCTTGTCGTCCGCCTTGAGGTAAATGTCGGAGATCTCGCTCACGGCGTCAAAAATGACCGCCTCGACGTCCTTGCCCATGGTCTTGACGGTGCCCATCTTCGGCGCGCCGAGAGAGGTGGTGACGCCGGAGAGCTTTTCCAGCAGATCCGCGTTGGTCCAGCCCTGCTTATTGTCAAACTTCTTGTAGCCGCTCATGTTGTCGTTGCTTGCGAGTTTACCCAAAAGTCCCATTTTTTCTTTCCTCCGAAAATTGATGTTTTTTTATTTCTCAACGGGCGGCTCCGCCGCCCCTGTTAAGATGCGTTTCGCTCAGTTGTACTTGTCGTTGAGCAGGCTCACCGCGCTCCAATAGACCGCGAGCTTGTCGATGTAGTCGATCTTTTCCTGCGTGGCGTAGGTCTTGATCTCCACGTGGAACGCGTTGGTCGCGATGCTGTCGAGCTTTGCCTCGCATGACGCGATCGGCTCGCCCGCCGCGTTGGTAAAGGTCGTCAGATCCTCGTCGATGTAGTAGCCCTTCTCGTTGCGCTGCGCGTCGCAGAACGCGTAATAGCGCGCCCCGTCGCCGTAGAGCAGGTGCATATAGCCGAGGACGTTGTCGTCCATGTCGCAGCAGACGTAGGTCGTGGTCGCGTTGTTCCAGAATTCGTCGTCCTTGGCGTAGCGGTAGTAGAACTGCTCCCTGCCGTCGATCGTGACGACCATTGTGTTGTTGAAAAGCCCCTTTTCCTGCACCTTGCCGACATTTTTCCCGTCGGCGAGGATGTCGGAAAACGTGTTGATATCGTCAAGGTCGCCGGTGAGATAGAACTCGTGCGCGTCCTTGAGCGCTGCCCACGCGTCGTCGCCGGAGAGCTTTTCGGCGCCGCAGGCGGCGAGCGCAAGCGCCAGCGCCGCGGCAAGCAAGAGACAAAGCAGTCTTTTCTTCATATGGTCCTCCATGAATGGACTTGTTTGATCTGTGCCGGCGTGTCCGCGCGGTTCGCCCGTGAGGACGAGCGAATACGCGCGCTCACCAATCCGAATCCCAATCCGTGTCGGAGCTGTCCCAACCGCTCCAACTGTCGTCGCCGCTGTCCCAATCGTAATCGTCGTAGCTGCTGTCGGAGTCGAAGAGGTCGGAGAAAAAGCCGGTATCCTCCTCGTAGTAGCCGCTGTCGGTGAAATCGGACAAGGCGTAGCCGCTGTCGTAAGTCTCGCTCTGATAGTAGTCGTCGTAGTCCTTTTCCAGCGCCTCCGGCACATCGTAGGTCTGCTCCCAGTCGTTCGAGAGCGCGTTGTAGAGATACCAACCGTGGTTCTGATAGTAATAAGTGTCGTCTCGATAGCGGTAATAGCCCCTGTCCGGCGTGTTTCCGATCCAGCGAAAGAGCAGCACCGCGGCCAGCACGATCACGATGGGCTTCCAGAAAACAAGGAGGCCGCCCGCAGCGATCTGCCAGGGTTTCATCGGCTCGTCGTCATCGGCCGGCGCCCCGGCGCCGCGCGCCGGAGCGCTTGCGGCAGAGACGCCGCGCCGGAGGTCGGTTTCCGATTTGATCTTCTCGTAGATCTCACGTACCGCGTGCTTTTCGTCCGGCCCCTCGTAGCGGACGGCACGGCTGCCGTCCGCCTTGTTCTTGTAGACGACGCAGGTGCCGTCCTCGCGTTTGAAGATGCCGAAAGCCCGCGCGCCCCTGAAGTCCTCGCCGATGAAGAAACGCATCGCGTCAAGCGGCATCTTGTGCGCCGCGCAGAACGCCTGCAGCTCCTCAATGGTTTCGGGGATCTTCGTCAGGCGGATATTCTCCGTAAGCGCCTCGCCGCAGTACGGGCATACGGCCGCGTCGTCCGGGAGCGGCTTGCCGCAGTGGTTGCAGATATGTATGGACATGGTTCTGTTTTCCTAAATCGGCCTGTCCGCGCGGGACGGCGTCTTATTCGTGGATGATAAGGCGCGGCTCGCCGTCGAGCTTGACGAGCTCGTGACTGGTGAAGTACTCCTCCAGCACGTTCGGGCACTTCGTGGCGACTTCGAGGGGCTGACCGTTCTTCTCGATCTCCTCGCGCGGGATGTTCAGGAACTCGCCGATGCTGAGGAAGTGGTAACGCTGCATGGCGACGGTGAATTTGTCGCCGTCCTCCACCTCTTTGCCGTTCATCTTGAGCGAGAGGATGGAGTGCGTCGGACGGTCAAACTCGCAGCAGAAGCCGCGGGAGAACTGATACCACTCGTTATGCTCGCTGTCGAGGAAGGATTCCTCGCGCAGCATATACTTCACGATGCGGCGAAGCTGCTCGCCCGTGAGCACGAACGAGTACACGGGGTCGCCGAACGGGAAGATCTCCATGTAGTCCTTGAGCGTGACGATGGGGCCGAGCGTGGGCTTGCGGATGCTGCCGGACGCGAGGAGCACGAGGTCGACGTCGAGCTGGGCGCGCATGCCCTCCGCCATGAGGTCGCCGAGCTCGGTTTCCATGTTGCGGCGCGGGTGCGTGTACGCGCGCGGGAAGCGGGTGAGGATGCGGCCGTACTTCTTGTCGGTCACGTCCTTATACTTGTTGATGACCTCCTCCAGCGCCGTATCCCGCGGGCAGTTGTCCGACGTGATGGGGATGCACTGCCAGGTGTAGGAGTCGATGCAGTTGTTGTCGGTGTCGACCATGATGTCGAAGCGGCCGATCTGATCGGTGCCGATGGCGGCCTGCACGATGGGGATGCCCGCGACCTCGCACGGCTCGGAGAGCAGCGTGTGGCTGTGGCCGCCGATGATGACGTCCACGCCCCAAGCGGGGTCGAGCGCGGCGGCGAGCTTCTTGTCCTCTTCGATGCCGATGTGCGTGAGCAGCACCGTGAAGTCGATGTCGGTCGTGCGGTAGGCGTCGCAGATCTTGCCGACCTCCTGCGCCGCGTCCTCGATGTCGACCATCGTGCCGATGAGGCCCTCGTTCTTGGTGCTCGCGAGCACGTCCTGCGTCAGAATGCCGATGAACAGCACGCGCATGCCGTCGATCTCTTTGATATAATGCGACTTAAAGAGGCGCACGCCGTTGAGCTTTAAGTACATGTTGGCGTTGATGATGGGGAAGGTCGCGCACTTTTCGATGAACAGCAGATGCGCGAGGCCGTAGTCCACCTCGTGGTTGCCGAGCGTAACGACGTCGGGCGCGAGCAGGTTCATGATCTCGATGGTGGAGATGCCCTGAAACTCGCTGTCGATGAGCGAGCCGCGGAACATGTCGCCGGAGATGGTGTAGATGACGTTCTTTTCCTCGTTGCGGACCTTGTTGACGTAGCCGGAGAGGCGGGACACGCCGCCGACGAGGTTTTCGTCCACCTGCTCGGCGAGGAAATCGCCGTGGAGGTCGTTGGAGTGCAGGATCGTGAGCTTTTTGAGGTTTTTCATACGGTTTTCTCCCTCTGTTATTTAGTGTTTTTGAGTGTTCCTTTTTTGAGCCTGCCTTATTTTACTGAATGCGAATCGTTTTTCAACCCCTCTGGGACGAACGTCGAAATTTCTGGGACGAACGTCAAATCTCGGAGGCGGCGCACGCTGTCCGGGGACGGAAAAGCGAGCGCGTTTTGCGCGGTATTCCGCCGAATTTGTTGCTTTTTGGGGGAAATCGCGATATAATAAAAGGAATCTTTGCAGGCAAGGAGGCGTTTGGATGAATATTGCGCTTGTTGACGATCTTCCGCGGGAGCTTGCGCGGCTTTCGGAAGTGATCGCCGAATACGCGTCCAAAAACCACGTCTCCGTGGACGTAAAGACCTTCCGCGGCGCGGAGGAGCTTCTTGCCGATTACCGCCCCCTGCAATATACGCTGATTTTCCTGGACATCTACATGGACGGCATGAGCGGCGTGGACGCCGCGAAAAGAATACGGGAGACCGACCGCGACACGCCGATCGTTTTTCTCACCACAAGTCCGGAGCACACCTTCGACGCCTTTGACGTCCACGCCTTTCAATATCTGCTCAAAACGCCGGACGACGCCGCGATGCGGCAGAATATCTACCGCGTTATGAACGAGATCGCCGCCATGACGCGCCCCGCGGGGGAGCAGACGCTCGCCTTTTCGGCGGAGGGCGCGGAGCAGAGCGTCGCCTATTCGGACGTCGTGTTTGTGTCGAGCGAGAAAAACTATGTCCAGATCACCGACCGCGCGCAAAACGTCTACCGCGCCCGCAAGACCTTTTCCGAGGTCTGCGCCGTTCTGGGGAAGGACGC
The DNA here is from genome assembly GCA_947166955.1 of uncultured Clostridia bacterium. The sequence continues at coordinate 8,090 of CAMVGI010000022.1, forward strand.
CCGCTTTTTGCAGATCAACCGGGGCATCCTGATCAACATGGATCATATTACCGCGTTCGGAAAGGAGACCTGCGCGCTCTCCGGCGGCTATACCCTGCCCGTCAATGTGCGCGAGCAGAAGAAGCTGGACCAGATCCGGAAAAACTATGTGTTTTCCAGGCTGCACGGAAGGGGGGAGGCGGAGCGATGACGTTCGCGGACTTTATCATACCGTTTCTTACCTATATGGCTTTGCTTCCGGCAATGATATTCTGCTACGCGCCGGTACAGAACCATCTCCGCTTTGCCCGCTCGCATATATTCGCGGCGCTGCTTGTGATGTGCGTTGCCTTTTCGGCCGTCTCAGCCCTTATGCAGCTCTATGTCGTCGGCGGCTTCAGCGTCGCGTACCTTATCGGCCTCATGCTCGTGTTTTTCACATACCACAAAACGCTTACGCTGCACGTCTCCCAATCGGCGACCATATTCCTGATGGCCTGCTCGTTCAGCACGTTTCTGAGCAACTTTTCCATCATCTATGACGCTTTCCTGCATCCGGACGGGACCATCTCCGATTTCAGCCCGCAGGCATGCATTTTCCTGCTTGTATCCTTTTTCGCCTTCTATGCCCTTGCCTTTTTCCCCATGGCAAAATACGGCTCCTACATTTTGGACCATCTGCCGCAATCGCGCGTATGGCGCGCGACGGCGCTTGTCGCCGGCGTTTTCTTCCTGTTCAATCTGTGCATGATCGTCAAGCGCTACAGCACGCTCCATACCAACAAGGTCGGCACCGCTTACATCACGGTGATGATCATGATGTTCGTGCTGCTGATCCTGCTGTGCGTCATTCTTTACTACATCGTGAACGCGCTGATCCGAAAGGCGGAGGCGGAGGACAGGAACCGCATCTTCGAGATGCAGGAAAAGCAGTATGAATCCCTGCAGCGGTATCTTGACGCAGACGCCAAGGCGCGCCACGATTTCCGGCAGACGATCTGCACGCTCAAGGAACTGTCCTCCGAAAAGGATCTTGCCGCCATCGACGCGTATCTCAGCCGCTATATCGAGACTCTGCCGCAAAAGGAAACGGCGGACTATTGCCGCGACCACGCCCTGAACGCGCTGCTGAACCATTACGTCCGCAGAGCGGAGCAGGAGCATATCCGCACGGAGATTAAGACCGACCTTCCCGAAACGCTCTATATCGACAGCGTCGATCTGTGCTCCGTCATCGGCAACATTTTGGACAACGCCATCGCCGCCTGCCGCGACGTTCCGGAGGACAGGCGTTTTATCCGCCTTGTCGTATCCGAGGAGCAGGGCGGCGAACTCTATATCGCGGCGTCCAACAGCTTCGGCGGGAAGCTCCGGCAGAAAAAAGGCCGCTACCTTTCCACCCATAAGGGCGGAAACGGCATCGGCCTTGCTTCCATCGCCGCCACAGCCGAACGCTATGGCGGTACGGCGGATTATTCGCATGATGACGACGCGTTTTATTCGGATGTCATGCTGGTGAATCGGAAGAACGCGGCGGAGGCGCTTGCGGCCGCGAAACAGTACGCGGAAAGGCGGTAGATAAAGATGAAGTGTCCCTATTCCAGAAAGGAATCGCAGGCGGCGATTGATCTGTTCAAGACCGCCCTTTCCGAGCTGGATGCCGCGCTGCACGCCGCCGCGCAGCGGAAGGCGGCGCTGGAATACGAACTGGATCGCCTGCGCGGAAACGACAAGCTGGAACGTACGCTGAATGAGCTCCCGGTCAAGCAGCTCAAGGAAAAGGCCGGCTCGCTGCGCATCAAGCTGTTTCAGGACGCGGGCTTCAAGACGGTCGGAAGCATTTACCATTCCACTTCCGGACAGCTTCAGCGCATCAACGGCGTCGGCAAAGTGACCGCCGACGCCGCCCTGGACGCCGCGAAGCGGATACGAGACGACTTCGCCGAGCAGTATCCCGTCAAGGTGGAGCTTTCCCGGCGAACCGAAGAAACGGAGCGGCTGGTTTGCGACGCGCTTGCCTGCGCCGACGCCGCCGAAGCCCGCCGACAGGGGGAAAACCTTCTGGATCGGTACGGAAAACGTCTGGCGGAGGACATCAAGGCGGCGGAAAACGCGCAGGGCTTTTTTATGTGGATCATATCCGTCGAGAAGGACCAGCGCGCGGCGGTGCAGGCGGTGGAGGAGCTGTTCTCGTTTGAGGAGCAGGGCTTCATCGAGAAAGCGTGCGAACTGACGGACGCCCTGTACGATGCGCTCTCGCTCGACGCCGATCGGGCATGGGACCGTTTTGAGCGCGACCGCGGCGAGCTGGAGGAGGTCCTGCGCCCGTTCCACGCGATCCTCAGCGACCCCGTCGGAGAAGACAAAACGCCGATGCAAACGACGTGCGACGAAGAAAGCTGAAAACGAGTTATGAAGAAGATATTGAAAATTTTCCTGCTGCTGCTTCTGTGCGTGTGCGCCGCCGGATGCGCGGGAGCGCCGCAGAACGCGGAGCCTCCGGCTTCCGCCGCGGAGGTTTCCTATGCCGCGGCGGGCGTCAGCTACCTCGG
>CAMVGI010000023.1 GCA_947166955.1 uncultured Clostridia bacterium
GCACAGAGGGCATGACAGCAAGTGCGACGGCTGCTGGAAGGTCTACGGCGACGCGGAGCGCGCGAAGAAGCTGTTCGCGGCGTACAAGGCATGTACGGCGCGCTGCTGCTCTCGGCAGGCCGCGGGCGCGTCCGTGGACGAGCTTGCGGTGGCGGGCTGAATGCAGCCGATGGCTGCATAGATCGCCATTTCGCTCGCCCCTTACGGGGCAACCGCGAAATATGGCTGAATATCCCACGGCGCTTCGCGCCTGCGATATTACCAAATCTTATTTCAAGAAAGGAAAAATCATTATGAACAAGATTGCAGTCGTCTATTGGAGCGGTACGGGCAACACGGAGGCGATGGCGAACGCCGTCGCGGACGGCGCGCGCAAGGCCGGCGCGACAGCGGAGGTGATTGCCTGCGCCGATTTCAGCGCGGACAGGGTATCCGGCTACGACGCCTTCGCGTGGGGCTGCTCGGCGCAGGGCGACGAGGTGCTGGAGGAATACGAATTCGAGCCGCTGTTCGATTCCTGCGCGGCGGGGCTCGCGGGCAAGAAGGTCGCGCTGTTCGGCTCCTACGGCTGGGGCGACGGCGCGTGGATGCGCTCGTGGGAGCAGAAGTGCTCCGACAAGGGCATTTCCCTCGCGGCGGAGAGCGTCATCTGCAACGAGGCGCCGGATGACGACGGCAAGGCGAAGTGCGCCGCTCTGGGTGCGGCGCTGGCGTAAGACTGAACGGGCGGCGGGGAGTGAGCCCCGCCGCCTGCTTCAAATCATACAGGAGGGGAGAAAAAGCATGGATTTGAAATTCGGCGACATTCAGGAAACGGCGCTCATCACGCTCGCCATCCGCGCCAGCGAGACCGCGCGCCCCAACGCGAGGATCAGGGACGAAAAGGCGAAGGAGATCATCGACACGCTCGGCGTGGACGTCAGCAAGTTCGATCCGTTTCTGTCCCACGAGGGCGTGGTGGCACGGACCATCATGTTCCGGGAGAAGCTGACGGAGCTACTCAAACGCTATCCGGACGCGGTCTGCGTCAACCTCGGCTGCGGCTTTGACGACAAGTTTTCGCAGGTCGATAACGGGAAGGTGCAATGGTTCGACGTTGACCTGCCGGATCAGATCGCCGTTCGCCGCAAGGTCTTTGAGGATCGCGAGCGCTGCGTCATGCTGGACGGCAGCGCGCTGGACAGCGCGTGGACGAAGCGGCTTCCAAAGGCGGGGATGAACCTCATCGTGATGGAGGGCGTTTTGGAGTATTTCTCCAAAGAACAGGTGAAGACCTGCCTCAATATGCTCTGCGACAGCTTTGCGCACGGGTATCTGCTCGCGGAGCTGCACTCGCCGTTCCTCGAAAAGCACGGCAAACAGCACGACGCTGTCCGGCACACGAACGCGACCTTCGGCTGGGGCACGAAGTCCGGAAAGGAATTTCTGACGCTGGAGCCGCGCATGAAGCTGATTTCCGAGCGAAGCTTCAACGAGGAGATGAAAAAGTATTCCATCCGCGGGAAGCTGTTCGCCGTCATCGGGAAAAACATCAACAACCGTCTCGCCGTGTTCCAGTGGTGAAAAGCCGCGCCGGAGGTTTGAGCCTCCGGCGCGGCTTTCGCAATGCGAACAATTTGTTTTGGGCAATCGCTCAATAGAACAGCGACGCGACGTGGTAGACGATGCAGGAGAGGATCAGCGCGCCGCCGAAGTAGAAGCCCGCCACGCGCGCCGTCCACTTGATCGAATGGGACTCGCGGTAGGTCGTGCTCAACGCCATGACGCAGGGAAGGTTGAACGTGCAGGCGAACATGAACGCAAGCGCCTCGGGCTTGGAGATGGCCTGCGTCATGCTCAATGCCAGCGCTGCGTTGTCCTGTACGGCGGAGCCTGAACGGAAGGTCGCGTCCAGCAGACTGCTCTGACCGACGAACGCCGCGTTCAGCACGCCAAGCACCGCCTCCTTGGCAAATGCGGAGCTGAGGAAGCCCATGAAGGTCTGCCAGCCGAGACCGAAGAAGCGAGTCACTGGCTCGATGGCGGTGCCGACGCGGTAGAGCAGGCTGTCCTGAATGCTGCCGCTGCCGCTGAAGGACAGCGCCCAGAAAAGGAGCGAAACCAGCGTGACCGTGCCGAGCGCGCGGCGGAAAATGTCCCACGCTTTCAGAACCGCTTCCTTGAGGATGTGCTTCCAATGTGCCTTGTGATAGGGCGGCAGCTCCATGATCATGCCGCTGCGGCTGTCCTTCGGCGCGAGCGTGCGCCCGAAGACTTTGGAGACGACCCACATCATCAGCACCATGTAGCACAGGACGAGCAGGCAGACCAGCAGCGTACCGCCGGCGGGAAAGAACATACCGGAAACCACGGGGATCACCGCCCAGATGGACGCGCAGGGTACCGCCCAGACGACCGCCATCGCAAGCATCCGCTGTCCCCAGTTGTCCATGACGCGGGTGCCGCAGGTGCCGCCGATGGTGCAGCCGAAGCCCATCAGCACGGGGCAGATCGCCTTTCCCTGCAAGCCCAGCTTCGAGAGTACGCCGTCAAACTGATAGGCGGCGCGGGCAAGAAAGCCAATTTCCTCCAGAAAACCGAAGACGAGGTTGACGCCGAAGACGAAGCTCGCCATGGAGATGGAGAAATACAGGACGTTCGGCAGCATCACACTGAAGATAGAGACCAGCCAGGGGTGGACGTTCCAGCCCGTGAGTACGTTCGCAATGGGACCGCCCAGCGTCGGCGGAATCATCTGCGCGACGCCCATGAAGGGCATCATGACGAGCATGGCGACGCAAAACGCGAGCAGCACCACGCCGAAGCACAAAAGCTTTCCCTTGACGGGGCTGGTGGCGAGACGGTCGAACTTTGAGAGCTTGTAGTCCGGCGCGGCGGTGTGCGTGACGCCGTCCAACATTTCAGCGACCCACTTATACTTTGCCTCGCTCTGCGCCATGGCGTCCGCCTTCTCATCCACCGCAGGCGCCGTTCGGATCGTGTGCGGGGCGCTCAGTTCGGCGGTAAGCAGCGTGCGCAGTTCGTCATAACCCTTGCCATCCGCCGCGGTAAAGGGCAGCACGGGTACGCCAAGCCGCTCGGAGAGCAGTTTCGCGTCGATTTCCTTTTTCTGCGCCTTTGCCACGTCCATCATGTTCAGGAGCACCACGGCGGGCTTCTGCAGCAGCGCGAACTCCGCGACCATGAACATGCTGCGCTCCAGCTGCGAGGCGTCCACGAGGATGCACGTCAGGTCCGATTGGCGCATTTTGATGAACGCTGCGGTGATCAGTTCCTCGTCCGAGTTGCCGGAAAGCCCGTAGCTGCCGGGCAGGTCGGTCACGGTATAGCGTGTGCCGTTGTAGGTGTAGTAACCGTCGTTGCGCTCGACGGTCTTGCCCGGCCAGTTGCCGACGTGCTGGCGCGAGCCGGTCAGAGCGTTGTAGACGGTGGATTTGCCGGAGTTCGGCTGCCCCAGAAGGGCGATCCTCGTGTTCGTCATACCGCCACCTCAATTCGTTCGGCGTCGGCGCGGTTAAGCGCGATGAGCGTTTCCCGGCAGTAGAGCAGCACGGGCATTTTTCTGTCGTTGCGCACGGTCTGGAAGGCGGTACCCTCCGTGATCCCGATGGACGTGACGCGGTTGATGAAATGCGCGTCCCCCTGGATGCGCCGCACCGTCCCGTGCGCGTCCGCCATGGTTTCAGCCAGCTTCATGTGATTTTCCCTCTTTCTTTTTATTGGTGCAGCCGCAGCCGCATTGCGAACAGCCGCAGCCGCAGGACCTACCCTCTTTCAACTTGCTGCGCAGCGCAAGGAAAACGATCAGCGCAAGCACAAGCAGAGCCAGGATCGTACCGGCGTTATTGGCGAACCATGCCATAAAAGCCCTCCCTTGAGGTTAGCATAAACTAACCTCGTGCCGAAAAGATTGCCTCACAACTGTGAGGCGCTTGTGTTAGCATAAACTTACACCGGGGCCTGCGAAATGTCAAGATGTTTTTCGAATGAAGCCGTGAGAAACTGCTTGACAAATCGCACAAGTTAGTGTAATCTAACAACCGAGGGACAAAGCCCTATATTTTTTGCATCGAGGTTAGCAAGAGCTAACTATATAATTTGCCAAACCGTTTCGGGGAGGAAACTATGGAACGATACGACGTCAGCACGCCAATTGCGTTCAAAAAGGGCTATTACCGCTTCTGCCCGCAGGACAACTTCAACTTTCAGCTCAACCGCGTCATCATGTGGGACGGCGGACGCAAGGAGGACGTCGACAAGATCGGCGCGGGTATCGTCAGCAGCGAGGCGTGGGTGCGCGGTATGAAGCGGCTTGCGGAGGAGGCGCGCGCCGAGGGGCGAACGGAAAACGAGATCGCCTACCGCCGCATGACCGAGTTTTTCATGTATGACAGCGACCCTGAGAAAAAGAAAACCTATGAGGACGCCGCCGCGCTCTTTTACGAGTATTACGGCGACTACTTCGACAAGGGAATCGTTACACGCGCGGAGGTTCCCTACGGCGGCGGGTATCTGCCGGTGATGTCGGTCAAGGCAAAGAACGGAAAACCCGTCGACACCATCCTGCTCCACGGCGGGAACGACAGCTATTTCGAGGAATTTTTCTTTGCCATGCTCTATTTCGCGGAGCGCGGCTTCGACGTGTATCTCTACGAGGGACCCGGACAGGGCGGCGTGCTGCGCGTGCAGGGCATGAAGTTCGACTATCAGTGGGAAAAACCGACGAAGGCGGTGCTGGATCACTTCGACATCAAGGAGGCGACGATCATCGGCGCGTCGCTCGGCGGGTATCTCGCGCCGCGCGCGGCGGCGTTCGAGCCGCGAATCAAACGCGTTGTGGGCTGGTCGATCTTCCCGGACTTCTTCGACGTGGTGATTGCCGACCATCCCGGCGCGATGCGCTCCGCCATCGGCGGGGTGTTCAAGCTTGGCCTCGGAAGGGCAATGAACGGGCTTTACGACAAGATGATGGAAAAGGACGAGCTGATCCGCTGGAACCTCCTGCACGGCATGTACGCCTACGACGCGAAAACGCCGGACGAGTACATTCAGCGTATCCGCAAGTTCACGCTCAAGGGCATCGCGCACCGCATTACGCAGGACGTGCTGATCCTCGGCGCGCGGGAGGATCACTTCATCATGCCGAAGCTGTTCCACGAGGAATACGATCTGCTGAAAAACGTGCGTTCGCTGACATTGAGTCTCATGACCGACCGGCAGGACGCCGGCGCGCACTGCAACGTCGGCAACACAAAGCTGGCGCTCGACACGATGGCGGACTGGATCGTAGGGAAGAAACGGGAAGAATGATCGTAAAGGAGAGAGGAACCGTGAAAGAGAAGAAACAAAGTGATGTGGCTGTTCTGATGAACTATGCGGGCAGCTACCGGGGGCTGACGTATCTTGGACTGACGCTGTCCGCCGCCGCGATGGTGCTCGGGATGCTCCCGTACATCTGTATCTGGCTCGCGGCACGCGATTTGATTGCCGTCGCGCCGGACTGGACGCGGGCGGCGGGCGTCGAGCGCTACGGATGGCTGGCGTTTGCGGCGGCGGTGGGCGGCATCGTCGTCTACTTCTGCGCGCTGATGTGCACGCACCTCGCGGCATTCCGCACGGCGACGAACATCCGCAAGCAGGGCATGGCGCACTTGATGAAAACGCCGCTCGGGTGGTTCGACGCCAACGCCTCCGGCCTCATCCGCAACCGGCTGGACGGCGCGGCGGCGGAGACGGAGACCCTGCTCGCGCACAACCTTGCGGACATCGTGGGTACTGTGGCGATGTTCCTCTCGACGCTCGCCCTGATGTTCGCATTCGACTGGCGCATGGGGTTAGCCTGCCTGCTCGCGGCGGTGGTCTCGGTCGCGGCGATGTTTTCGATGATGGGCGGCAAGAACGCGAAGCTCATGGCGGAGTATCAGGCGGCGCAGGACGTGATGAGCAAGGCGGGCACCGAGTATGTGCGCGGCATCCCCGTCGTGAAGGTGTTCCAGCAGACCGTGTACTCGTTCAAGGCGTTCCGCGAGGCGATTGAGGACTACAGTGCGAAGGCGGAGAACTACACGGTCGGCGTCTGCCGTCTGCCGCAGGCGGTGAACCTGACCGCCACGGAGGGCGCGTTCATCTTCCTTGTTCCCGCGGCGCTGCTGCTCGCGCCGGGCGCGCTCCGCTCCGGCAATTTTGCGGCGTTTGTGACCAACTTCGCGTTCTACGCGGTGTTCTCGGCAATCATCTCCACGGCGCTCGCGCGCATCATGTTTGCCGCCAGCGGCACGATGCTCGCGCACACGGCTCTCGGACGCATCGAGCAGGTGATGAACGCGCCGACGCTTAGCGTCGATCCCAACCCTCAGACGCCGAAGGATAACGGCGTGGAATTCAAGGATGTTTCCTTTACCTACGACGGCGCAAGCGTCCCCGCGCTCTCGCACGTTTCGTTCCGCGTCGAGCCGGGGCAGACCGTCGCGCTTGTGGGGCCGTCGGGCGGCGGCAAGACCACGGCGGCGAGCCTGATCCCGCGCTTTTGGGACGTGACCGACGGCGCGGTGGAGGTTGGCGGCGTGGATGTGCGGCACGCGGACCCGCACGCGCTGATGAACGATATCGCCTTCGTGTTCCAGAACAACCGGCTTTTCAAGGCGTCGATCCTCGATAACGTCCGCGCATCCCGCCCTGACGCGACGCGCGAGGAGGCGATGGCGGCGCTTGAAGCGGCACAGTGCGGCGATATCCTCGCGAAGCTCCCGAACGGCGTGGATACCGTCATCGGCACGGAGGGGACGTACCTTTCCGGCGGCGAGCAGCAGCGCGTCGCGCTGGGGCGCGCCATCTTGAAGAACGCCCCCATCGTCGTGCTCGACGAGGCGACCGCCTTTGCCGACCCCGAGAACGAGGCGCTCATTCAAAAAGCGCTTGCAAAGCTCACGGAGGGGCGCACGGTCATCATGATCGCGCACCGCCTCTCCACCGTTGTGAACGCGGATAAGATCGTTGTGCTGGACGCTGGCAAGGTCGTTGAGGAAGGCACGCACGACGAGCTTGTGCGCGCGAACGGCCTGTACGCGCGCATGTGGGCGGACTACAATCGGGCGGTTTCGTGGAAGATCTCGGCATAAGGAGGCGAAGGAGATGTTTGGAAAAGAGTTTCAACATAAGTACGCGCTCTCCGAGCAGGGCGCGAGGAACGTCAAGCGGGGCATGCTTTGGACGGTCATCGTCAACCTCGTCGTCATGGGCGGCATGGGCATTCTTTATCTGATGATGGAGCGCTACATGGCGACGCTGACAGACGGCGCGCCGCTGCCGAACGCGGGGGTGTTTCTCCTGCTGACGCTCGCGTTCGTCGCGCTGTCCCTTGCGGCGCATACGCAGCAGTACACCGCGACCTACGGCCTTGTCTACGGCGAGGTCAAGACCGTGCGCATCAGCCTTGCCGAACGGATGCGCAAGCTCCCGCTCGGCTGGTTCGGCAAGCGCGACCTTGCCGATTTGACCGAGACCATCATGAGCGACGTGAACCGCCTGGAGCACGTCTGGTCGCACTGCCTCGGCTATCTCTACGGCTCGTATGTCTCCACCGCGATCGTCGGCGTGTGCCTGTTCGCCTATGACTGGCGGCTTGCGATCGCCTGCCTTTGGGGCGTGCCCGTGGCGTTCGCGCTGCTCTTCGGCAGCAGGAAGCTCAACGTGCGCGATTCGGAGCGCACCAAGGCGGCGGCGGTGCGCGTCGCCGACGGCATTCAGGAGACGCTCGAAAACATCCGCGAAATTCGCGCGACGAATCAGGAGAAACGCTTCCTCGATGAGCTGAACGCCAAGATCGACGCGCACGAGAAAAGCCAGCTCCGCGGCGAGCTGAACACCGGCATTTTCGTCAACGCGGCGAGCGTCATCATGCGCCTCGGCGTGGCGACCACGATCCTCACGGGGACGAAGCTCATCCTCTCTGGGCAGATCGACTTCATGCTGCTGTTTTTGTTCCTGCTCGTCATCACGCGCATCTACGCGCCGTTCGACCAGGCGCTTGCCCTGATCGCCGAGATGCTTTTCTCGCAGGTATCCGCCAACCGTTTGACGGAGATACACGATACGCCGGCGGCGAGCGGCGCGGAGCGCTTTGCGCCCAATGGCCACGACATCGTGTTTAATAATGTGGGGTTCGCATACGACAATGAACAGGTGCTGCGCGGCGTGAGCTTCACCGCAAAAGAGGGCGAGGTGACGGCGCTCGTGGGGCCGTCCGGCTCCGGCAAGAGCACCTGCGCGCGCCTTGCGGCGCGGCTGTGGGATATTGACGACGGGAAGATCACCGTCGGCGGCGTGGACATTGACACGGTCGATCCGGAGGCACTGCTCGGCGACTATTCGATGGTGTTTCAGGACGTGGTGCTCTTTGACGACACCGTGATGGAGAACATCCGCCTCGGCAAACACGGCGCGACGGACGAAGAAGTCCGCGCGGCGGCAAAGGCGGCGAACTGCGACGAGTTTGTGGAAAAGCTGCCGCAGGGCTACGATACGCCCATCGGCGAGAACGGCGCGAAGCTCTCCGGCGGCGAGCGCCAGCGCATCTCCATCGCCCGCGCGCTCTTAAAGGACGCGCCCATCGTGCTGCTCGACGAGGCGACGGCGTCGCTCGACGTGGAAAACGAGACGAAGGTGCAGGAGGCGCTCTCGCGTCTTTTGACCGGCAAGACCGTGCTGGTCATCGCGCATCGGATGCGCACCGTCGAGGCGGCGGACAAGATCGTCGTACTCGCGAACGGGAAGGTCGCGGAGGAGGGCAGCCCCGCGGAGCTGCTGGCGATTGAGAACAGCATGTTCCGCCGTATGGCAGCCTTGCAGGCGTCCAGTGCGTCGTGGAGCATCTGACATTTTCATTTGACACAATAAGGGCGGTGTGCTATGTTTAAGGTTATCGAAAGTTCGCTGCAAACGGCGAAGGAAAAACTGCGACGAGGGGGCGGTACCATGGTATTGCAGGAATCCGGCGAGATGTATTTGGAGACGATCTATGTGCTCTCTCAAAAGAGCGATTACGTCCGCTCCATCGACGTCGGCGAGGAACTGAACTTCTCGCGCCCGAGCGTCAGCCGCGCCATCCATATTCTGGAGGAGGGCGGTTTCCTGACCATCGGGCAGGGCGGCGCGCTCCGCCTGACGGACACCGGCAGGGAGTACGCCGAGAAGATCTACGAGCGGCACACCATCCTGACAAAATGCTTTGTCGCGCTCGGCGTGGATCACGACGTCGCCGTAAACGACGCCTGCCGCATCGAGCACATCATCAGCGACGAGTGTTTCGCCGCGCTCAAGAAGCATTTTCATATGATGGGCGGCAACGCCGCTCAGCCGGTTATGGCAAAGTAACAAAAATTTCATAACCCACTTGACAAATTAGCTCGAACTAACTATAATGCAGATGGTTAGCGAGAGCTAATTTCCTTTTTGACGTGTTGTTAGCGAAAACGAACGGAGAAAGAAGGTCGTGTATGATGCCGTTGATTCTGGCGGATTCCGGTTCGGAGAACATCGTGCGCAAGGTCGGAGGCACGGCGGAGGTCAAACAGCATTTGGCTGATTTGGGCTTCAACGTAGGAACGCCCGTCACGGTCGTGAGCGCAATCGGCGGGAACGTCATCGTCAAGGTCAAGGAGTCCCGCGTGGCGATCAGTAAGGAAATGGCGCAAAAAATCATGGTGTAAGGAAATTGTGATAGAAGGAGGAAGAGAAGCATGACGACGAATTTGAGAGAGGTCAAGATCGGAGACACCTGCAAGGTCGTGAAGCTCCACGGTGAGGGCGCGGTCAAGCGCCGCATCATGGACATGGGCATCACCAAGGGCGTCGAGGTCTACGTCCGCAAGGTGGCGCCGCTCGGCGACCCCATCGAGCTGACCGTGCGCGGCTACGAGCTGAGTATCCGCAAGGCGGACGCCGAAACGGTCGAAGTGGAAATCTGATAAGACCTTTTATTTTTTGATGTGCGGTTAGTTGAGACTAATCGGAAGGGAGAAGATCATGGAATACAAAATTGCCCTTGCGGGCAACCCGAACAGCGGCAAGACGACGCTTTTTAACGCGCTGACCGGCTCGAACCAGTTCGTCGGCAACTGGCCGGGCGTCACGGTCGAGAAGAAGGAGGGCAAACTTCGCAAGTTCGACGGCGTGACCGTCACCGACCTGCCCGGCATCTACTCGCTCTCGCCCTATACGCTCGAAGAGGTCGTGGCGCGCAATTATCTCATTGAGGAACGCCCCGACGCCATCCTGAACATCGTGGACGGCACGAACCTGGAGCGCAACCTGTACCTCACCACCCAGCTTACGGAGCTGGGCATCCCCGTCGTGATCGCGGTGAACATGATGGACGTGGTGCGCAAGAACGGCGACTCCATCAACATCCCCGCGCTTTCGGAAAAGCTCGGCTGCAAGATCGTTGAGATCTCCGCGCTCAAGGGCGAAGGCGTGGACGCGGCGGCGGAGGCGGCGGTACAGGCGGCGAGAAGCGGCAAGACCGTGCCGATGCACACCTTCTCCGGCCCCGTGGAGCACGCCATCGCGCACATCGAGGAGGCGGCGGTGCATGGGATGCCCGAGGAGCAGCAGC
>CAMVGI010000024.1 GCA_947166955.1 uncultured Clostridia bacterium
GTATCACCACGCGCCCGAGGTCGTCGATGCGCCGCACGATTCCGGTTGCTTTCATATTGGGTAAACTCCTTTGCTGATTTCATTGACGCGCTTAGTCTTTGGAAACCCGCGCGGAATTATTCGCCCGCCTGCCGATTTTTCGCCAAATTTGCACAAAAGCGTTAATTTTGCAAATGTTCTTGTCATGTTTTCATACATTTGTTAAACTGCAAAAGAACAGAGAAGAGGCTTTGCGCAAAGAATCATTTGAAGGAGGAGCGTACCATGGCCGGAGAGACGGATAAGACCTATTACCCCGAAATGACGGACGAGCAGAAGGCGCGGCTTGCCGACGCGAAAACGCCGGAGGAAAAACGCGACGCTTATATGGCGATTTCCCTGGAGATCGCGCAGCGGCAGATGAAAACGCTGGGCGCGGAAAACACGCGGGACGAAAGCGGCCACGTGACGTTTAACGCAATGCCTGCGAGCAAGGAGGTCATGGACCGTTTTCCCGTGATCGATCCGCGCGGGAAATACGGCGTGATCGATATGCAGTTTGCCGACCGCATGAACCGGATCGAAGTGACGCTCCGGATGCGCCCGCCCGCGGCGGAGGCCGCGATCGACAGCATCACGGCGCGGTCCGCCTATTCGGAGCTGATGTGGAATGTGGGGCTGAAGGCAAAGGAGCAGCGCACCTATCAGCGCGCGATAGAGATCTGCAAAATGCTCGTCACGGGCGGCGGAGAGGACGAAAAGAAAGCCGCCGCGGACGCGGTGCAGGCAATGAACACCTATGTGCGGGATAGTCTCGAAGGCTCCGCGGAGGTGCTGGAGGCGGAGAAGCTGATGTCCGGCATGGAGTGCCTGGTCGGTCTCCGTTCCGGCACGGTGCCGGACGAAATTCGGAAATACTTCCACGAAACGGTGAGACACGACCTTACCCCCGAGCTGCTGGAAGAGTGCCGAAAGCAGGTCATTCCGGAATATGGCGTGGAGATCTCGCATCCGTACTCTTTCACTCGGGTAGCCCTATACGAGGTGGACAAGCCGCAAAACTGGGACAAGTCGCCCAAGGATTACCCCGACCTTTCCCCCGACGAGATCGGCGCGCTGATCGCCCCCTACCTCCGCGCGACGGAGGGGCGGACGCTGGACGTGATGTTCGGCGGCGTCGAGGCGCAAACGCGCTATCGGGGCACGGGCGACGCCGTCATGAGCGCCATGGACCGCGGCGATTATGTGATCGTGGAGGGACAAACGGCCAAGGAGCATCTGCGGGAAATGTTCCAAAAGGGCGCCTTCACGGGCGCGGACGGTAAGCCGTATCGGAAATTCGAGCAGTTCTACGCCGCCGAGGGACACGCGCGCGTTGCCGAGTACGTCGGCGGCGCGCTGACGGTGGGCGCGCGTGTGGAAACGTTTCTTCCGGACGAGAACGGAGAAATCGGCGCGGTCCCGATGCGCATGACGGCGGCCGGCTTCGCGTCGGATTCCTTTGCCCCCGTTTTGCTCAGCGCGTGGGAACGTTTTTGGAGCCACTTCGGCTTTTATAAGGAGAAGGCGGCGCAGGCGCAGGATTCGGCGCGTTATGAGGCGGCATACGAGCGTGTCCGCGCCCGCCACGCGGGCGCGCAGATCTCAAGCTGGGACGACTGGGCGACCGAGCACGCCAAGAAAGAGTTTTTCGGCGACCGCCCCCTGCCGTCGCAGAGGGACACGGCGCGGAACTATACGACCGACCGCGCCGCGCTGCCGATGTTCGCGTCGCTTCTGCTGCTTGCCGACGGGCGCTATTCGCTCAAGGATATCCTCGATCCGAGCAAGATGCAGGACCTCAAGCGCGCAGCGGGAGATGTCGTACTCGCGCATCTCAAGCCCGGCGCCAACGGTCGGGGCGACGCCGCGTGGGAGATGCAGGTGTTTGAAAGGGGCGGAGCGAACTTCGTCCGCCAGCTTGACGAGATGTCGCGGGGCTTCGACCTCGCAAATCCGGAAACTTATGTCTCGGCGGAGTTCCGCCCGATGCTCAAGGCGTTCCAGCTCGGATTTGAAGCGTTTCAGGAGATCAACAAGCTTCACGGCGTGTTTGTGGACGAGCACCTCGACAAAAGGATCGACGAGCTGCAGCAGCAGTTCGGAGCCTGCGGCGTTTTGGGCAGCGCGGTCAAAGGACTGCACACGGCAAAGGCGGCCATCGTGTCGCAAACGCCCTCGACCGAGGACTATTCCAGCGACTTCGGGCAGTACATCGCGTCTTCGACGATCATCAGGGAAACCGCCAAGCGCTTTGGCGAACTCGACGCGCTGGCAAAGAAAACGGGGCGGCAGGCGTCGATCCTGGACGTGTTCACCGACGAATTCGGGAGAAAATTCGGCAAAACATTCCAAATGCTGACGAAGGGCTGCGAGGAAGCGCAGCACCTCTCGACGCTCTGCGCGAGCGACCCGCAAAAGGGCGCGGAGCTGCGTGAGGCCGTGCGTTCCGGCAGCCTGATGAGAAGCGTTTCGGCGCAGCGGGAGGGCGATGGCGTGAAGGTTGAGATGCCCTCCGCGTTCAAACCGCCGAAGCAGAAGACCACGGCGCAGGCAAGGGGGATTTGAAAAAAACCGGGGCGGCAATTCTGCCGCCCCGGTTTTTTGAGTTTCTAGGGGTATGTCCGCCGATTTTCGCTCTTCGCGCGTCAGGGGAGCGAAACGCTCCAGACGTGATCCGTGCGGTGCTTGCCGTCGTTGTACTTCATCGCGCCGGACTCGAACAGCAGCAGCGTGCCGCCGTCCGTATCCAGCGCCAGCGCCTCGGTCATCGGCATGGCGGTGATCGTCTCCCGCAGCCGCGCTTCGCCGAGCACATGGCAGTCCGCCGCGAGTTCGCCGACCTCAAGCCGCGCGTCCGCCGGCTCGTCCGGCGAGAGGGAATAGAGCAGCAGCGCGGAATCGTTCTTTCGCCCGTAGGATTGGCTGAGCAGCACGGTGCCGTCCGGACGCAGCAGCATGCCCTGAATGCGGTCGGGCGCGCAGAGGACGTGATCCGGTTTCATAAAGTCCACCGCTTCGCGTCCCGCGCTCATGTCGTAGCCGAGGATGAAGCAGCCGAAGGATTCGCCGCCGAATGCAAACGGCTCCATGCCGGACGGGAGATCGTAGTTTCCGGAGGGATGGTAGAAATTGCCGAGCCACAGCGTATTTTGGCTGTAGCTGAGGAAGGACGGCGACACCGGAACGGTAATCAGTTCCTCGATGTTTACGCGCTGCGCGCCCTCGTCGTGAAGCGCCGAGAGCGGAATGCGGGCAATCTGGTACTGCCCGTCGGAGTCCAGCTTCGCGGAAACGTACAGATCGCTCTCCGTGACCGCGAGGCCGCCGACGTGGCTCAGGAACATCCCACCGTCCGGCGCGCACAGCTCGTACTGCGCCTTGAACGTGCCGCTTGCGCGGTCGATCGCGACGACGGCGGAGGAACGCGCCGCCGAGAAATAACCGGAGAGGTAGACCGTTCCCGTGCTCTGGCGGGCGCACATGCCCTGCGGGATCATCGCCTGCTGGAGACCGGGAATGACGAACGCGGGCGAGGCGAGGGACAGAAAGCGCGCGAATTCCTCCTTGTCCTCGTAGGTCGCCTTGCGCACGACCGTCTCCTGCGTGAGATCCATGGCCATCGCGTCCTCCGCGGCGTCCGGCGTCTGCGCGTCGGGGGCCGCGCTGCTCTGCGGCTGCGGCTGAGCGGGTGCGCTCTCTGCGGGCGCGCTTTCCACAGGCGCGCTTTCCGCGGGAGCGGCGGCGTTCGAGGGCGCTTTCTGCGCGCAGGCGGCGAGCGTCAGAAGACACAGCAGCAAAGCGAGAAGCGTTCGAATCGTTTTCATGGGAAAAGCCTCCTTTACCGCCCGAACTGCTCGGGCAGGAATGCGTGCGTGTGCGCCGACGCGCCGTTTTCCGCGAACACGGAGAAGTAAACGTAGGGCGCATAATCGGGGATGTCGAACTCCGCGCCCGTCACGGGGCTTCCGTCCGCGTTGCAGACGGAGACGGCGCGCTTGGGACTCATGTGCATGACGACGCGGCGCGCGGCGCTGCAAGCGAGCGATACGTGCCCGTTTTCAAGCGAGAGCGAGGTGATCTCCGGACCGGTGGACGCGTAGAACGCCCCGCGCTCCAGCGCGTCGACGACGGAGGCGTAGTCGAGAGAATCCGCGAGGATCATCGTCCACGCGCCGAAGGAGTCGCACAGGGGATGCCCGACGGGGTACTTGTTGTGGTTGTCGTCCGCGCCGTGGCAGTACAGGAACTTTCCGCGCCGCAGGAATTGGTCGTAGAGCGCGAGGTTCTGCTCGCTGCCGTTGATGACCGTGGAACCGGTGTTGAAGATCTCAAGGCTGAAGCAGCCGTCGTAGGAGAGGATATCGCCCTGCGCCTCCATCGACCAGACGGGGTGGTTGTAGGTGACGAGATAGCCCGCCTCGCGCGCCGTGTCGATGAAGCGCTGGATGTAGCCGCGCTCGTACTTCCGCGGTCCGAGGGCGCCGGCCTTCGGGCGGCTTTGCGCGGTCTCGGGCGGCATGTATTTGCAGAACTTCGGGTCGTAGCCCACAAAGGAGACGTTGTGCGCGTCGCGCGCGAGGAGGTTCAGATGGATCTCCGGCCCGAACGGGTCCATCACGCACTCGGACGAGGGACGGATATACGCCTCGTACCCCGTCAGGAGCAGAAAGTCCTTCGTCGAGTGCGCGCTGTGGTCGTAGGGCGCTTCGTGGTCGGTGATGGCGAGGACGGAATAGCCCGCGGCGCGGTAGGCGGAAATCAGCTCCTCGGGCGTGAGACGCCCGTCGGAAAGCGTGCTGTGGCAGTGCAGGTTCGCCTTGAACTGTGGAGCGCCGGGTGCGATGAATTGCATGGGAAATTCCTCCGTTTCCGGTGAAATGGCGACCGTTTCCGGCCGCCATTTTTCCCGTTGTTTTTGTGTGAAACGCGGTTTTACTTCATGGCCGCCTTGGAGTAGCCGGTCATCATGTACTTCTGGAACACCATGAAGAGGATGACCAGCGGCAGGATCGCCAGCACCGCGCCCGCCATGATCTCATGGTAGTTGGACACCGCCTGTCCGGCAAAGGTGTTCTTGAGCTGCGCGAGGCCGACCGTCAGCACGCGGCGGATCTCGTTTTTGGCGATGATCTTGGGCCAAAAGTAGGCGTTCCAGCCGTTGGAGAACGTCACGAGCGCCACGGTGAACAGCGACGCCTTGCTCATCGGCACCAAAACGTGCCAGATCGTGCCGAAGCGGCCGAGACCGTCGATCTGTCCGGCGTCGATGTAGCTTTGGTCGATCGACAAAAAGGTGTTTCGCATCATGAAAATGTAGTACGCCGAGACCGCCTCCGGCAGAATGAGGCCGAGGAACGTATCGGTCAGGTTCCACTTTGCGCACATGATGTAGATCGGGATGAACGTGACCTGCAGCGGGATCATCAGCGCGCCGAGAACGACGTAGAACAGAACGTCCCTGCCGCGGAAACGCCCGAAGGCGAAGCCGTAGGCGGCAAGCGTTCCCGTGCCGACCTGAAGGAACAGGATGCCCGCCGTCATGACGATGGTGTTCCAATAGTACTTGAGGAAGTTCGCGCGCTCAAGCACGTTGATGTAGTTTTCCGGATGGAAGCTGTGCGGGAACAGCGTGGGGATGATCAACTGCACCTCTTCCGCGCTCTTTACGGAGGTAATGAGCATCCAGTAGAGGGGGAAGACCATGACGAGCGTGACCAAAACCGCGAGCACCGTGCGCAGATGATATGCCGCGCCGTGCGGTTCCAGACCGTGCGTGTTGTTTTTGCTCATTTCAGGACCTCCCTATCAGGAATCGTAGGTGACCGAGTTGTTCGAGAACTTCATGGTCGCCACGGTAACAGCCAGCAAAATCAGGAAGAACATGACCGCGGAGGTTGCCGCGCGGTCCATGCGGAAGTCCACCATCGCGTAGCGGTAGATGAGGTAGACGAACACCTCGGTCGATCTGGCGGGGCCGCCGGAGGTCAGGATATCCACCGACTGGAAGACCTTCATCGAGCTGAGGAACGTCGTTACGAGCAGGAACAGCGTCGTGGGCGAGAGCATGGGCAGCGTGATCTTGAAGAACTGCTGCGACTTGCTCGCTCCGTCGAGCGCGGCCGCCTCATAGTACTGCTGGGAAATGCCCATCATGGCGGACAGGTAGATCATCATGCCGTAGCCGATGACGCGCCATCCGGTGAGCATCAGCACGGAGATGAGGGCGGTGGAGCGCTGGTTGAGCCAGTCCACCGGCTGCAAACCGATCGCTTGCAGCGCGTAGTTCAAAACGCCGTAGTCGCTGTTGAGGATCCAAAGGAAGACCATCGCGGCGGAGGACATGGCGACGTACTTCGGAACGAAGACCACGGCGCGCATCAGGCCGAAGCCGCGCGTCATGCGCTTGAAGAGCAGGGCGAAAAGCATACCGCCGACCAGCGTGACGCCGATCTCGCCGAGCGAATAGAAGAAGGTGACCTTGAGCGAGTTCCAAAGATATTTGGCGCCCGCTCCGGCAAAGAGCCACTTCCAGTTTTTAAGGCCCACGAAGGTCCACGTGGGATTGAGCAGGTTCCAGTCCGTCAGGCTGATCTGGAACAGCTTTGCGATGGGGTAGTAGGTGAAGACCGCGAGCAGGACAAGAGCCGGCAGGACGAACAGAAAATCAACGATCTTCGCGCGGGTGCGCTGCGTGAGCAACGGCTTTTTAGAAGTCGACATGGGGAGCGTCCTTTCTCAGAAAATCGGCGCTTTAGAAGTGAAAGGCCCTCACCCGCTGCCCCGAAGGGCAACGGGTGAGGCGTATCCACAGAGCCTTAAGACACAGCGCCTGCCGTCTTATCAGGCGTGGTCGGCCAGAATGTCGTCGATCTCCTTGACCATCGCGTCAGACTCTTTGACGGGGTCGCCGCTCTGGTTCATGATCTCCTCCATGTAGTTCTTCCACGTGGTGGCAAGCTCGCTCCACGCGCCGTTCTGGATGCGCGGGTTGATGAGGTTGAGGTTGTCGAAGATGCACTGGAACGCGGGCTTCGCCTTCAGGAACGCAACGCCCTCGTCGGTGGTCAGCACGGAGTTACGGGTGGGCAGATAACCGGTGCCCTCGGCCCACTTCATGTTGACTTCCTTGCCGCACAGGTACTGCAGGAACTGCCAGGCGGCGTTCTTGGTGGCCTGATCGTTCTTGGAGGGGATGCCGAGCACGCAGCCGCCGACCTCGGAGAACTTGGTGCCGGTGGAGCCGGCGGGATACCAAGCCATGCCGACCTCGAAGTCGCACTTGTTGACGTAGTTGTTGTACAGAGAGGAGGTGTGCAGAACCGAGAACGCCTCGCCGTCATAGAAGTGCTGACGCATGGCGGCGGACGCGTCGGTGCCGGTGGCGAAGTAGGCCACGCCGCTGTCGCACCAATCCTTGATCTGCTTGGTCATGTTGACCGCAGCGTCGCTGTTGAGGTCGCAGGTGTTGTCGTCGGTGATGATCTTGACGCCCTCGTTGAGGTACAGCGTCTCAAAGTACCACTGATCCCAGCCGGGGATCACGGTGCCGTAGCCGTTGCAGGCCTTGGCGGCGCTTTCGAGGAACGCCTTGAAGTCGTCAATCTTTTCGGGGATGGTCACGCCCGCCTGATCCGCCATGGTCTTGTTGTAGTAGATGACCTGGGTGGAGTGCAGGAACGGAAGCGCGACCTGCGCGCCCTTGTACTGGGAGCTGACAAGAAGGCCGGCAGAGAAGTCATTGACGTCATAATTGGTGGCGGCAATGTAGGGATCGAGGTTCTCAAACAGGCCGCTCTCGCCGTAGCCGGCGACATAGTCGGTATTGGCGACGCAAACGGCGGGAAGACCCGTGCCGGCGGCATTTGCCGCGACCAGCGCCTCGTTCACATCCTTGTAGGCGCCGATGTACTGCGCCTCGACCGTGATGAGGTTCTGAGACTTGTTAAAGCCGTCCACCACCTCGTTGACGAGGTCGGTGTACTGATCCTCCAGCGCGTGCCACCAAACGATCTTGATCGGCTCGGTGACGGCGTACTTGTCCGCCTCGTTCGCGGCGGGGGCTGCGGGAGCGGGGGTGTTGCTCGCGGGGGCGGGGGTGCTGTCCTGCTGCGCCGGGGCGGCTGGCTGCGCGCCGGTGCTGCCGGTGGAACCGCTGCAGGCGCAGAGGCCGAGAACCAGCGTCAGGGCAAGAATTGCTGCAAGAACTTTTTTCATCGTGTGTTTCCTTCCTTCCCAGATACTTGATATAGGGTCGCTGTCAGGGGAGGGCGCAACCGCCCTCCCCAAAACGCTCTCTCAGTATAGCATCTTCGGATTCCTTTGGCAATAGTTGTCTTGTTTTCGCGCCAAATGCCGCCAAAATTGTGCGAAGAGCACAAAACGGGGCAAAGCATTTGTGGCGGCTGCACAAAACGGAGCCGGACGCGGCGACGGGGCGCGCCGTTCTTATCCTTGAATCCGGCGGGCAAAACTGTTATACTGCTTCCCGTAGATTTCGGAAAGCGTACGGTTTTACAGATGAGTCAGTTTTTTAACCCCGAAAACAAATTCTGGAGCTTTGTCGGCAAACTGACCGACGCGGTGCTGATGGGGATGCTGTGGACGCTCACGAGCCTTCCCGTCGTTACGCTCGGCGCTTCGACGGCGGCGTTTTACGCCTTTGCCATGCGCCAGGTCAGCGACACGGAGGGGAGCGTGCTGAAAAGCTATTTTGCGTCGTTCCGCCGCCATTTCAAGAAGGCGACGGCGCTTTGGCTGCTCCAGCTGCTCGGCGGCACCTTTTTCGCGCTGGACCTGTGGGCGGCGCTGCGCTTCTACCGCAGCGGCGCGGGCGTGCCGGGGCTGGCCGTAACGAGCCTGGTCGCGGCGGCCGCGGCGGCGTTCGGCGGCTGCGGGTTCTACGTTTATCCCACGCTGGCGGTTTTTAATTTTCCGCTGAAAAAGCTGCTGCGCGATTCGTTCGTCATGGCGATGGGAAACCTGCCCGTCACCGTGACGCTTTTGGTGATGCTGCTGCTTGCGCTGACCGCGTTCTACTATGTGAGCGGGCTGGTTTTCGTGTGGGCGGCGCTGTTCGTGTTCTTCTCGTCCTACCTTTTCTACGGCGTCTTCGCAAAGTACGCGGGGCTGACGGAGGAGGACGCGGCGGACGAAGCCGGTGGGGAAGAAACGTGATGAAAGAGCGGTTTGACGCGTGGCGCCGCGCCGAGGCGGCGAAGCTGCGCAATATGACGTTCGGCCAAAAACTCGGCTATATTTTCGCCTATTATAAGGGCTGGATCATCGGAGCGCTGCTGCTCGCGGCGGCGTGCGGCTACGTCGGCGACGCGGTCGCGCAAAGCCAAAGGGAGATCGTACTGCAGGGATTCTTCACCAACGACGCGCAAAATCTCTTTCCCGCCGCGCAGCTGCAAAAGGAGTATACCGCGGCGCAGGGCTTTGCGCGGCGGCAGCGCGTCGTGTTCGACGACACGCTCTACATCGACCTCGGCGGCGAGGCGGTGGACTATACCGCCGCGAGCCGCGGCAAGCTGGTCGCGTATATCACGACTGCGGAGCTGGACTTCGTGGTGACGACGCGGGAGGTCTTCGAGCAGTACCGCGGTGAGCTGCCCATGAAGGACCTGCGGGCGCTGCTTCCGGAGGAATTGTATGCCCGCCTGTCGGGACAGATGCTGACGGGCAGGGACGAGGCGGGCGCCGCCGTCCCCTGTGCGCTGTCTCTGGAGGGGAGCCGCTACGGTACGGAAAGCGGCGGCGCGGCGCAGTTTTATCTCTTCGTTCCGTACAACGCGCCGCATCCGGAGCAGGTCGCCGCGTTCGTCGCGTACAGCTTTCCCTGAAGCGCGGCGGTTCCTCCCGCGCGCTTGGGCCGTGCGGCGCAGGGCGAATAAAGAACGAACCGCTTCTCCCCGAACGGGAGAAGCGGTTTTCGCATGCGTTACGGTTCTTGCTCCGGCGCTTTGTCAAGCTCCTTTTTGCGCTCCTTGGCGCGCTTTTCGGCGCGCGCTTCGAGCGCGGGGAGCAGCTCCTCCTCAAAGACAAAGTCGAGGATCGCGGCGATCGGGATCGCGAACAGGATGCCCACGATGCCGAACATATTGCCGCAGACGATGATCGCCGCGAGGATCAGAAGCCCCGAGACGCCGAGCGAGTTGCCGAACAGTTTCGGCTTGATGACGTAGCCGTCGAGGAACTGCAGCACCAGCGTAAAGAGCAGGAAAATGAGCGCGTGGAGCGGCTTGACCAGCAGCAGGATGAACCCGCCGATCACCGCGCCGATGACGGGCCTTGACCTTGTGGAGCAGCGGCCCCGGGACTACGGGCTGACGGATAAAAGCGGCAGCGGCGACATAAGAGACAAG
>CAMVGI010000025.1 GCA_947166955.1 uncultured Clostridia bacterium
AGGTTGATTTCTACCTATCGGCAGGTTATACTATATACGGGTGATTATCATGAAACTTGATACGAAACAGATCATAACCGTTACAGAGGCGAATCAGAACTTCTCCAAGGCGACGCGCATCGCGGATGAATACGGTGACGCGGTGGTGTTCAAGAACAACCGCCCGAAGTACAAGCTCGTCAATCTGGAGAAGGAGCCCGACCTTGAACTGACGGACGACGAGAAGATCGACATTGTTGCCGCGCGAATTCTCGCGCGTTTCAAGCCCGCGTTTCTGGAGCTTGCCAAATGATCAGGTTTTCAAAGGACAAGGTGCTTTTGCTGCACAAGCTGATTGCAGCGGAAACCGGCGGAAGTGTCGGCGTCCGCGATGAGGCATTGCTGGAGTCCGCACTGGAGGGCATTCATGCGACCTTCGACGGGCAGGAGCTCTACCCGACAAAAGAGGAAAAGGGCGCGCGCCTCGGCTATACGCTGATCTCCAACCACGCCTTTGTGGACGGCAACAAGCGCATCGGGATGCACATTATGCTGACCTTTCTCGAAGTCAACGGCATCCATATGAACTGCACCAACGACGATGTCGTCCACGCGGGCCTGTCCGTGGCGGACGGCTCGATGAAGTATGCGGAGCTGCTCGCATGGGTGCGTGAGCACGAAGACTTGTAAATATGCGCTTAAGTCACGCCTGCGTCGTACAGTGTGCTGGCGATATGACTGCGGCGAACAAGCGTCTGACGCGAAGCAAAAATGCGGCGCCGAGCAGTATTTGCGCCGCCTGGAATTCGTCTCAGTTAAGGCGACAGGAATGTATATGCTCACAGTGCTCGCTTGTTCATTGCCGAAATTGTGCGCTTAATATTGGCATTAACTTATGCGGAAAGATACGCCAATAATTTTACCATATCATCCCGCCACATACCGTTTCGCCATGCCCCTGCCGATCGCGGTGATCATGCCTTCGTCGCGCATCTGCTTGGCAAGCGTGAACGCGCGCGTCTTTTTCAGGCCGAGCAGGCTTTGTATCTCGGCATCGGTGATTTGCCCGTTTTTGCGGATAAACTCCATGACCTTGGTCTTTTGCGCTTCCGTGATCGGCAGTGTGCGCTCCGAACCTGTTTCACTACCGATTGTTCCGGCGGCGTTTTGATTCGGCAGCACCATTTTGAACGTGTTTGCCGTCACCTCGATGCGCGGTTTTTCGGAGCAGTTTTCATACAGATGGTATATCCTGCGGATACCCGTGCCGTAGGACTCGATCAGCCGCAGACGATGAAAGACTTCTGCAAGAGCATGGTTTCGCGGTTGAGAGATGCCGCTTCTGATATCGTCGGGGGAAAGGCCCGGCAAAAGGCCGCCGATGGAAACGAATTCCATTTCGCTTTCGTTCACGTTGATGATGATGCTGCCGCTGAAGCTGTAGTCCCGATGCACCAGCGCATTCAGCAGAGCTTCGCGGACAGCCGCTTCCGGGTAATCGGGGTGCTCGATCCGCTCCAGACCCTTGAACACGGCGGAGGTTTTATTGCAGAGGGAAAGATAGTCGAACGCATCCTCCAACTGCTTGAAGACAGAGCCGCCGAACTCTTTGCTGTCCTTAAACTCGGTGTTGGCATCATCCCCGAACACGGCGATCTTCGTCGTGTGCCGGCATTGGTCTGAGAGGAGGAGCGCGAGATTCGTGAAGAGCGTACCGCCCGGCTGCACCATTCCGAGCGCGAGATACTTTTCCGATCCGAAATCCGCGCCGTATTTTTGGAACGCTGCCGCCGCGGCGTGAAAGGTCAGCTCCTGCTCCAGCGAGCGCATGGCTTCAAAGGTATCGCCGTCGCTGTCCTTGATCATCTGCCGTATCTGCTCCGGCGAGGCGGGTACGCTGGAGGCGCCCTGTCTTACGAATACGCCGCTTGGCTTCAGCCCTTTTGCGCGCAGATAATACGGCTTGTTCGTTCCTTCGCTGACGGTGATGCGAACGACCTTGTTCTCCTGTATGCTGTAGCGCACAAACATCGTGACGTCCGGCTGGATAGCATCCCGGATGCCGTTTGTTATGCGGGTGTACTCCTGATCCACATTGTCCAGCCCCACGGCGTTGCCCTCGTTATCAATGCCGATGTAGAGGATACCGCCGTCCGTATTGGCGAACGCGATCACTTCCTTGTAGATCTCCTCGGTAAACTGCGACTTGAATTCGATGCTTTCCGTTTCAAATGAAGCCATAAGCAATCCTCCCTCGCTGTCTGTCACCTCTATTATATCCAATTCGTTCGCTCTGTCAACCGAAAAAGCGAATATTCGCTTTTTCGGACGAATATTCGCTCCGCGCTTATCCGACGATCTCCATGATGAGGCGCGCGCCGAGGATGAAGCCCTCGCGGAAGCTGTCGTAGGTCATCGTGCCGACCAGCTCGTCGTGGATGTTGATGAGCTCCAGCAGATGTTCCTTCGCCTTGCCGTCGAGCAGCTCCGCGAGCCACTTCTCATTCTGCCGGAACGATTCGAGCAGGATGCCCGTATCGGAGCCGTCGGGATAGTCGCGCTCGTTCGGGCGCAGCTCGCCGTGGTAAAGGTCGGAGAGAATGCTGTTCATACGCTTGCCTCCCCTCAGCCGATGAAGACGTAGTACTGCGTCTGCAAAAAGGTGTGGTTGTGGTAGAAATCCCAAGCCTCGACATGGAAGTGGAAGCGTGGGAAGGCTCTGATATGTTTGAGCAGTTCTCCCTCCCGCCAGGGCCAGAAATACTTGGTGTACGGTTCTTCCTTGGGGTCGATGGTAAGTGAGACCTTTGTCAGCGGCTTGCCGTCGCGCCACGCCTCCGGCTCGTCCCTGACCGCCTCGTAAATCGTATACGTCATACGAAGCGTCTCATGCAGATTGCGGACATACAGGTCATCGCCGTACTCGCTTTGGAAGCGCCGGC
This sequence comes from uncultured Clostridia bacterium, assembly GCA_947166955.1. The sequence goes on from CAMVGI010000025.1 coordinate 2,922, forward strand.
AATCGACGGTCGGCAGTTGCAGGGCTGGGAACACGCTCCAATCGTAGCTCGGCGTTGGCAGCGCAGGCAGGGGTCCGGGGGCGAAGCAGTTGTTTTCCCAGCGCAACGTATCCTTGACCTCATAGAACGTCCCGTCGCCGCAGGGGATCAGGTCGCCGACCTGTGGGATGTACTTGCTGCCGTCCGTGGGCAGCGTGACAACCCTGCCGCTGGCCGCTTCTTCTGCGTATGGCTCGTCTGTGGCGATGCGGACGGTGTTCGTCTGCGGTTCGTAGGTCACGCTGAAATTCGCCGCTCTGCCGACGTCGCGCAGTCTGACGTAGTTGCTTCCGCCGATGCTGTACGCCTCGATCTGCGCGGGCTTGCCGTCGACAACGAACTTCTGACTGGACAGCTGCGCGGTCAGCGCGGCGGTCGCCGCCGGAGCCGCAAGCGCCGCGCCGAGCAGGACGCCAGACGCGACCAGCGCAAGCTCTTTTTTCATGCCTTTCATCGTATGCGCCTCCTTCGTATATGGTAAGCAAACCATATCGAAAGCGCGGGCGAAAGTCTACTGAAACCTCTTTGACGAAACGGAGAAAAACGGGGCGGCCTTACGCCGCCCGCGCATGGTATCCCGCGCCGTCCTCGTCGCGGGCGACCTTCGCCGCGTAGCAGCCCTCCATCGTCTCCGGCGCGCGGTACAGCGCCGTGAGCAGATAGCCGCGGATATTGCGGATGCTGGGGCGGCTTTCCTCCAAGCAGTCGAGGATGTACTCGATGTGGAAGCGATCCAGCGCACGGAGACGTTCCAGCACCTCCGCTCGCGGCACGTCCTCCTTGCCGATGCGCAGCGTCGGCGCGGTGGAGCGCTCCACGTCGGCGATCAGGCTTACCATGCAGTCGAGAGTGTCGGCGGGGTAATGCCTGACGAGCGTTTCGTATTCGATCTGTTCTCTGATCTCATCCTCCATCATCGGCTCCGGGGATGATCGATAGATTTTACTAAGATCAGTTTTATTCTTCTCAGTCTTATTATGGTCGGTTTTTCCGACCTCTGGCGGTCTGCTTTTCCGACCGCTCCGGGTCGTTTTTTCCGACTGCCTGCCGTCGGAAGTGTCCTGCTTTTCTGACCGCCCGCCGTCGCGAGTGTCCTGTTTATCTGACCGCTCACAGCGGTTTTCCGCAGCCCCGAAACAGCGCAGATAGATGCGGTCCGGCTTCCCGCGTCCCTGCGGACGGCGCTTGATCAGGCAGACGTCCTCCAGCTCGCGCATCAGCTTGCAGGCTTTTTCCTTGCAGCAGTCCAGCGCCTCACGCACCGCGGCGACGGAGTAGTAGAGATAGGCGCTGCCCCGCTCGTCCTGCCAGCAGCTTCGCAGCGAGAGGCTCAGACGATCCAGCAGCAGGGCGTAGAGCAGCTTCGCGTCGGTGGAGATGCCGCGGTACCGGGCATCGTCGATCAGCGCCTTGGGAACGCGGTAAAAAGTGAATTCGCCTGTGTTCTGTTCTGATATGTACGGATTCATGGTTCACTTCCTTTCTTTTCTCAACTTGTATCGGTTTTGGCAATATTGCCGGAACCGGTTTGTCTTAATTCGGACAAAGCGCTTTCGGATTCACGTGTACTGTCTGACGAGCACTTTAGACAATATTGTCCAAAGCGCTTTGGCGGATCGGGTTGTCTGATTTCCGACAACCCGGTTTAGGGTGAATCGGGTCTGGCAACATTGCCGAACCCGATTTGTGGAGCGGTTTGTCTGATTTCAGGCAAACCGGTTTTGGATGGATCGGGTTTGACAACATTGTCCAACCCGATGCCGCCCGGCGAGCGTTTCTGACAGCATTGTCAGAATCGGCCCTGTTCCTTTTTCCGCTCGGCCCGCTTCGACTTTTCGCCCTCGACGCGCTCCAGCTCCCGCTCGATCTGCGGCGCTTCTCCCGCGATCTCCGCGCACAGCCTCAGCTTCTTCCGCTCTGCGCGGATGGCGCGGTTCACCCCGGCAAGCTCCTCGTAGAGCGCCGCTTTTTCCGCCGCCAGCCGCTCTCGGGGGATGCCGCAGGCCGCCAGCGTCTCCAGCGCCTCCGTATAGCGGGCGTATTCGTCCTCCAACCCGGTCAGTCCGCTCTCACAGCACTCCCGCGCCGGGGCGAGCGCCTCGGCGTCCGCCAGCGCCGTGTACAGTGTCTGCCGTTTCTTTTTCCGCACGTTGAGGATCGTCCGTTGCTTCATGAGCGCGGCGACGCGCTCCTCTGCTTTCGCGGCGAAGGCGTCCAGCCCGTCCTGCGTGGTGATGGCGTTTTCCCGCAGGAACGCAAACTGCTCGCGGTAGCGCTCGAATCGCATCAGATTCGCGCGCAGCCGCGGCGTCATGCGCGGCGGGTACTCCCGCTTTTCGATCTTCCCCAGCACATAGAGGTAGTGGACGTACAGCGCCAGAAAACCGCTGTATTTGCGGCTCTTGGGGTAGGGGCGGTAACGGGGCCGCTCTGCGAGGATCGGGCGCTGTCCCGCTTCTATCGCCGCGAGATTGCCGTTTATGGCGTCGCGGATGGCGTCCTCGGAGAAGAGCGGGTCTCTGCGCTCCGGCACGAGATACCGCTCCTGTCCGCGCAGGCGGTAGGCGAGGCGCGCGCCGTGCTTGATCTCCCAGCCCTTGTGCTCCATCAGCAGGAAGAAATGCCCGAGGTCGTTGGCATCCTCGATGGACTCCCGCAAGTCGGCTTCCAGCAGGGCGCGGAAGGTCGGCTGTCCTCTGGACTGCCGCAGCCATTCGGCATAGCTCACGGCTTTGCTTCTGCTCGCCGGAGGGACGGACAGCCCATACTCGCGGCACAGCTCGTCCGAGAGCGCGCGCACCTGATAATAGCTCTTGGCGTTGCTGTGGTATTTCGCGCCGGTCATCACGCTGACGGAGTTCCAGAGGATGTGCGAGTGGATGTGCCGCTTATCGACGTGAGTGCCAATGACCACCTCGTAATCGGACAGGTGCCGCCGCGCAAACTCCCGCGCGAGCTCCAGCGCCAACTCCGGCGTGACCTCGCCCGGCGCGAAGGACTGGATCATGTGGTAATACTGAACACCGTCTTCTTTTCCCAGCTCGCGTTTGGTTTCCATCATCTGCCGCGCCTCGCGCCCGGGGTCGCAGTTGATGGAGTCGGTCAGGATGCGGTCTTCCGTTTTATCGCCGTTGAGGACGTAGCTGACGCCCGCGTCCAGCCGCCCCTTCCGGGCGAGTATCTTCGTCACCGCCATCAGGCCGCCTCCGCGCCGCGCAACAGCTCGTAGACCTTATCCAGCAGGTACAGGGCGCGCTTCGCGTCCTCGGGGCGCGCGATCCCGGCGTTGACGCTCCGGGCAATCTGGTTGATGTTCACGCCGATGTAGTGGACCTCCAGCCGCAGCTTTTGCAGCTCCTCCGAGGGGCGGGCGCGGAGCTTCGCGCCCTCAATACAGCGAATGAGAAACGCGCGCTTGCTCAAGCCGCACAGCTTTGCCTTCTCGCACAGCAGGCGGTACTGATCCGGTGTCAGCTCGAAGTGCATATGGTGGGTATCCTGTTTTTTGCTCAAGTTGAGCCTCCTTTCCGCGGCACGCGGCCGCTTGATCTTCCGCCCGCGGGCGGCATCGGGGGCAGGGGTATCCCCTGCAAGCGGCGGAAATGTACATTTCCGCTATGCTTGCGCAGACGCCGCCGACGGCGGCGCTGCTACGATAAGAGGTATCGTTGATTCTACCGCCTGCGGGGGACTGCTCTCAAAAGAAAGGCAGCCGCACGGTATCCGATCCAATCGGACAAAGCGGCGCTTCCCAAACAGCTTTTCCGGCGTAGTTGACTATATAGTCGACTACGGAATTCAAAACCAGCGCGGGCGGCACAGCGTAGTCGACTAATTAGTCGACTAGCGCGACAGTTCCCTAGCCGAACAAGGGTGTCACAGTTGACACCCTGTTTTGCGCTTTCGCCTGAGTTTTCCGATACAAGGGTGTCCAATGTAACACCCTGCTTTCGCGCAGCGCCTGTTGCCGATGCGTCATAGGTGCTACATGCAGCACCTTCGGTTTCGCAGATTCCCGGAAATCGGGCACCACAGGTGCTACATTTAGCACCTATAGCCTCGCGGAGAATCCGGGTCGCGGCACAGGCGTCTATAGCAGCGCCTGTCATATCCCACTGAGCTGACCGTAGGCGCCTAATGCAGCGTCTATGCTGACCAGCTTCGCCGAAAAATCTCTGCCATAGGCGCCTTATGTAGCGCCTATACCGTTTTGCTTCGCCGGGATTTCTCAATCACAGGCGTCTAATGTAGCGCCTGTGCGCCGTTTCGCGTACCAACAACGTGATACGAACCTTCCGGCAATCTTGCCGAAAGGTCACGCTGGGCTTGCCGGCGTCAGACTGTTGTGGACCTTTGGCAATGTTGCCGAAGATCCACCTGCAATGGGCCGTTACCTGCTTTTTCGTGCGGATTTGATGTTTTTCAACTTGCTTTTTCGTGCAGAATCGCCGCTCCTCAACTTGCTTTTTCGTGCAGCGGCCTGTGCGGAGCAATAATTCAACTTGAAATTATGCGATTTTGAGGAGACTGGCAAAATCTTTGTGCGAGGTCCGATATTGACAATAGACAAATCAGGGTATAATATGACTATACCATCTAATGAGGGGGCGTTGCTATGCAATCTTTGGCTGAATCTATCCGCCCTTCCGCGGATCTTCGCAGCAGGTACAGCGAAATTTCCCGCCAGTGCCGGGAGAACCGCGAGGCGGTCATCATCACCGTCAACGGACGCGGCGACACGGTTTCGCTCGGGTATGAGCAGTATCAGCAGATGAAAGCGAAAATTGAGCTTTTGGAAATGCTGAGCGAAGCGGAGGACGACGTTCGCGGCGGCCGCGTTGCCCCGATGCAGAGTTCCTTTGACGCGCTTCGCGCCGAGCTGCAAAAGAGGAAGCAGTGATGGCATATCAGATCGAAAGGACCGACAAGGCGGACGCGCAGCTTTGGGATATCGTTCTGTATCGGGCGGGCGTCCGGGACAGCGTGGACGCCGCGCTGGAGCTTCTTGACAGCATGGAAGCGGAGATCAACCAGCTTGCCGACTTTCCCGAATGCGGCGCGCCGCCACGCTATGCGGCTCTGCGCGCCAGAGGATACCGCGTTCTGATCGTTGCCAAAAAGTATCTGGCATTTTACAAGGTGGACCATGAACGCAAAGCCGTGACCATCCATGCCATTGTTGACGGCAGACAGGATTACCTGAATCTGGTTTAAGGCACATATAGCCGCCCGGTATGTCATCACGTCTGCCGAGCTTTACTCACGGGGCGCGTCCCACGCTCCCTCCAGCATCTCCCGATGCCGCGCGGAGAGGTACTGCGGCTCGTGCTCGCTCATGATCGCCAGCCGCTCGATCAGCGAGAGCTTTGAGATCCGGTAGCGCGAGAAATACCACACCGCCGCGAGCTTTCCCGCCTTGATCCAGCGCCCGACGGTGCAGGGGCTGTAACCGGACAGCTCCACCGTGCGCTGAACGGTCAACGCGTCCAGCTCCTCGCGCCAGAGGGCAGTCAGGCGGGCGCGCGCCTCGTCCTCGGTGCAGAGCGGCAGACGGACACGCGGCTTGGGACAGGTGATGGAGCCCTTCGGCGGCGCGGACGCCTTCTTTCCTTTTTTGAGGTAGGCGATGGCGTCCTCCAATTGGATGCGGTAGCGCCGTGTTTTCCCGCCCGTGTCCTCGCAGGGGATGACTCCGTTTTCCAGCAGCCATTTCGCCTTGCGCTTGCTGATATGGCAGACGCGGCAGAGCTGGTCGCCGCTGATGACGGCCGGGTAGGTTTCCCGAAGCAGGTTGTAGTTCGATTTCATGACAAAGCCCTCCTTTGACAGACCATTTCCCGAGATGGTTTTTGTCAATGGAGGGCGTGGGCGTTGAAAAAATGTTCTCCGAATTTCTACGCTTTTTCTACGCTTTGTTTGCGAACGTGCATTTGGGGCTGAAAATCGGCTTAGAACTTTCTCGAAATCTTTTGGGCAGAATATTTGCGAAATATTGCGGATTCACAATATATTATGCAGCTTTTTCCGTAAATGTCGGAGTGGAATTTGAAATATCTTCCCTTAAAGTCTCTTATCCGACCCCGGCGGAACAACGTGTCAAAAAACTGGAAATCGTGTGTGGGACAAAATCTCACCGAGGGTTCGAATCCCTCCCACTGCGCCAAAGGAAATCGCTTGAAATCGTAATGGTTTCAAGCGATTTTTCTTATTACCGCTTCTCAAAGCGGAACACGCCGCGCGGCGCTTGACAAGAGGCGGGCGGCAAGTATAATAATAAAATACAGTATGCTCAGAAATCATGGAGGGTCCGGATCACCGCCGCGCGGTCCGGACTTGTATTCCGCCGCGCAAATCCGCCGGAGATAAGAGGGACGCCATGTACCAAATCATACTCGCCATCCAATGCGTCAGCATCGTCGCCCTTTTCGCGGAGAGCTGGCTGGTCTTCAAAAGCTGGAAAAGCCCGCTGCACTCCTATCTGTTTCTCAGCTGCGTCGCAACGATCGTCAACAGCATGGGCTATCTTCTGGAACTGCTGGCAAAGACGGAAGACGCATACTTCGCGGCGCTGCGCATTTCCTATCTGGGCAGGGTGTGGACGCCGTTTGCGCTGCTGCTGTTCGCCACGGAACTGGTGCGTCACCGGCTCTCCCGCCCCGTCAAGATCGGCTGCGCGCTGTTCAGCACCGGCATCTATCTGTCGGTCTTCACCACCAAATTAACGGGGCTCTACTACCAAAAGCGGACCAGTTTTTCCCGCGTGGGCGAGTTCCGCATCTTCTACCACGCGAACGGTATTCTGCATCATGTGTATACCGTCGCGCTTGTGTCCTACACTCTGTTTATCCTGTATCTTCTGATTTCCAACATTCGAAAGGAACGGGACCCCGCGGCGAAAAAACGACTGATGCTGGTGATGCTGGCGGTTTTGGTGCAGGGAACGTTCGTCGTGATCCAAATGCTCAAGCTCTTCCCCGTTTGCCGCGTGTACGACCTGACCATGCCGAGCTTCCCGATCGCCGCGCTGTTCATGTTCATCGCGATCTTGCGCTACGATCTGCTCGACACGGAGAGTCTTGCCCGCCAATACGTCGTCGATGAGCTGTCCGAGGGCATCATCGCTGTAAACACCGAGGGCAGGGTATGCTTTTACAACAAGCCCGCGCTCGCGCTGCTTCCCGAGCTTCCCTCAGACCCGCAGGGCGTGGTCAAAACGCTCCGCGACGCGATCGACAGCGGCGAACCGCTCCATATGCAGGACCGCATTTTCAGGCCGGAGACGAACGCGCTGTCCTGCGACGGTCTTG
>CAMVGI010000026.1 GCA_947166955.1 uncultured Clostridia bacterium
CGTCCAGGGCGACGCGTATGGAGTACGATTTTGTGACCCGCGTTGCGGAAAGCGAATTCTATCTCCAGCGCGCCGGAGCGATGTGAGTTCAGTCGCTGACCCACTATCAGACCCAGAACGGAAATAAATTGTACCCCAAGTCAAGGACAAGTTAAGCTGACCCATTGGCGGGCGGGAGCATGTGCGGCGGATAGGCTCCTGTGGTGATATAGTCGTAGTATTCGTTGGGCGACAGCTTTGCCAAATCCCACTGGCAGCGGTCGTTGTTATAGTATTCCATCCAATCGTCGATGGAGCGGCAGACGTCCTCAAACGTCGTCCATGTCGGGATCTCCGCTGCCAGTTCATCCTTCATATGTCCGTAGAAGCTCTCCTGCGGCGCATTGTCCCAGCAGTTTCCCCTGCGGGACATGGACTGTCGCAGGGAGCTGCTTTTTACGAGCTGGATGAACTTGATACAGGTATAGTGACAGCCCTGGTCAGAATGGATGATGGTCTTTCTGTTAAGCGAGACGCCGTGCTCTGCCACCAGCTTGTTCACGGTCTCCAGAACAAAATCCACCTCAAGCGACTCGCTGAGCACATACGAAAGCACCTGCTTGGTATAGGCGTCGAGGATGGCGGAGAGGTAACAATGTCCGCCGCCCAGCGGAATGTAGGTGATGTCGGTGAGCAGGATCGCTCTGGGGCCGTGTTCCTCAAACTCCCGGTTGACGAGGTTATCTGCTGTGTTGTTCGTACGTATCGCTTTCTGCATCCTGCGATAGGGATTTGCCTTTCGGACGGGGCATTTCAGCCCGTATTTCTTCATGAGACGGCGTATTTTCTTCACGTTCATGCGGACACCCATATGCAGCAGGCGCATATGGATACCTCGCGCGCCTTTGGCATAGCCGCGGTAGCGGTATGCTTCGAGTATCTTTTCAAAGTCCGCCTTATCTTGCGCCTCGCATTCCTGCCGATATTGCCCGGACTTCAGCCAGCCGTAATACCCGGAACGGGAAACGCCGGCAATATCACAAAGCTCTGTCACGGTGAGGATATTGTCTGTTTCTTGCAGTGTGGACTGGATCACGCCGAATTTGAATGCCGCGCTCTCCATGCTCACTCTTCGTCGTTCGGCTGCCGCATAAGTTTTTTTAAGAACGCCATCTGCTGCTGGAGGTAGACGATCTCGTTCTGCATCCGCTGCTCGCTCTCCCGGCGCGACATCTTTTCCAACTCGGCGTTGGAGAAACCCTCGTGGGTGAGCTTCATCCGGCTCTTGCTGAGCGCACGTATCCCCTCCGGCGATCTCCCTTCACGACGGACGCGCTTCGTGATATTGTGAACACGCTCGAAACCAAGAACGTCCGGATCATAGCCGAGCTTACGGAACGCCTGGTTTCCCGTGCAGCCCTCCGCGCTCAGGCGCCAGAACTCCTTTTTGAACTCCAGCGTAAAGCGGATGATGGTGGGCGTAACGGACGCGGTGTAAGGATTGGCACGAAGAGTCTCAACTTCTTCAGTTGTGAAGATCTTCTTTACACTCATGGCGTACCTCCGATGGTATCTTTACTATACCACGTTTTAACGCCTATGGGTCAACTTCGTGTCCGCTCCTTGGGGTACAGTTTAATGCAGTATGGATTATCAACGCAGACTTCGTGATTTAAGAGAAGACCACGACAAAACACAGAGCGAGATCGCGCAGGTCATCGGAACGTCGCAGACGATGTACGCGCGGTATGAGCGCGGCGCCAATGAGCTTCCGATCCGGCATCTGATCCGGCTCGCGGACTACTATCATGTTTCGACGGATTATATTCTGGGGCGGACGAACCGGCCCGACTGATGGGACAACAAAGCAGGGGCGAGGGAGATATGGTCTCCTTCGCCCCTGCTTGATTTATGCGTGCGGTTTTGTGCCGCAGCACTCGTATTCTTTGCCTATGGCAGCATAATTTAAAGGCATCGAACCGTATCTTATATATTTGGGTTGTTAAGATGAGTACTATGATAAGCCGAAAAGTGGAGGTACAATGAATGAAAGCAGCGTATCCTATTGTAGTGACTAAAGGAAAAACACATTTTGTCGTTTATATTCCTGACTTTGAAATCAACACGCAAGGGAAAGACATTGCGGAAGCAATGGAAATGGCACGAGATGCAATTGGAATCACCGGAATTGATATGGAAGATGAGCACGAAGAAATCCCCGTGCCTTCTGATTTGAGCTCGATTAAAGCTGCGGATAAGGATTGCATTGTTACACTTGTTGATGTTGACTTTGCAGAATATCGTCGAAAGAATGATATGAAGACCGTTCGCAGAAATGTTTCTTTACCTTCGTGGTTAAATGCAGAGGCCGAAAAAGCAGGTATCAATGTTTCTGCGCTGTTGCAGGGCGCATTAAAACAGGAATTAAAACTTGGTTGATATGTTGATCATACTTGCAAGAAAACCGTGAGGAAGTTGGAATATGTCTTTGTACGAAATGATTTGTTTTGCAAAAGTATATAACGCGGCATTAAACAACTATATGAATATTTGCATAAAACATGCGCAATTATCGAGCCGTGCGAATATATGCTGAGTTGGGGAAGCCTTCAGAGATGCTTAGTAAGTATCGAAAGTGGTATCTACCTCGTCTCACAAGGATATTTGGGTTCTGCAAATTCATTGCTTCGCCAGATGATTGAATTTCTGATGTAGGCAAAACTTGGAATCGTACTGCGCTGCATACTCCAAAGCGTGGAACGGACGGGAAGAGCCCATTCCGCAAGACGGCCCTTGTATGCCTGAGAAAAGTGGTGATTGCCTGAAAGCAAAACCTGTGGTACGATAAATCACATGATAAAAGGACAGAGAGAAAACGATATACTGCCTGAGACAGAACAAACCATACCGGCAACGGACGACGAATTGTACCGCGCGTATCTCGCGGGCGACAAGAGCGCGGGCGATGCGCTGATGCTGCGCTATGGCGACGCGCTGACCGAGTACCTTTCCGCCCTTCTTCACAACGCGCAGGACGCGGAGGACTTGATGCTGGACTGCTTTGCCGTGATCCTCGTGGACAAGCCGCGGATCGCGGAGGGACACTTCCGCGCCTACCTGTTTCGGGTGGCGCGAAACATGGCGGCGCGCGCATGGAGGCTGCGATTCCGCCGGCAGGAGTTCAGCTTGGACGAAAACCTGCCCGCCGAGGGCGCTTCCCCGGAGGAAACCGTCTGGCAGGGCGAACGCGGCGCGATCCTGCGCCGCTGCCTGAGCCGCGTCGCGCCACAGTACCGCGAGGCGCTTTGGCTGGTCTATGCGATGGAGCTTTCCTACGCGCAGGCGGCGGAGGTGCTGGGCTGCGACGGGAAAAAGGTCGATAATCTGCTTGCCAACGGAAAGAAGCGGCTGCGGCTGGAGCTGGAAAAGGAGGGGATCACCGATGCGGACGAATGAGGAACGTGTCGCGGAGCTGCACCAGCGCATGAGGGCGCGCGAACGCATGAAAGAGCGCCGCCGCTGTCGCGCGCTCGGCGCGGGCGCGGTCGCGGCGGGTATTGCCCTTGTCGTGGTTTTCGCCGCCATGATCTCCCAAACGCCGGTGCAAGCTCCCGTCGCGGCAAGCGGCGGCGTCGCCGCGAGCATCTTTGCGGAAAACGCGGCGCTGGGCTGCGTGGTCGTGGCGCTGGTCGCCTTTTGCCTCGGCGCGCTGGTGACGGCGCTTTGCTTCCGGCTCAAAAACCGCGCGGAGGACGGGGAGGACGACGATGATCGAGAGCTATGAAAACCTCGTCCAGACCGCCGTGCTGGCGCTCTGCGCCGTCATCGCGTCCTATTGGGCGGTGCGGCGGAAAAGCAGGGCGTGGACGCTGCTCGCGTTCTTCTACGGGAGCTGGCTGCTCGGAAACTGCTACTGGCTCTGCTGCCTGATCTTCTACGGCAGGCCGCAGGTGTCCGCCGTGTCCGACCTGAGCTGGTGCGCGTCCTACCTGTTCCTGTACCTGCTGCTCCGGCAAACGTCGCCGGAGGCGGGCAAAGCAAAGCGGCTCGCGCCGTGGCTCGGCCCCGCGTTCACAGCGGCGATGGCGGTATTTTTCATGCAATGGGGCAAATGGATCAGCAATCTTGTCTACGCCGGACTGATGGGCGGATTGCTCTATGCCGTGCTCGCGCGCCTGACGGAGCGAAAGCGCGACGGCGCGCGCACCCTCTGCGCCGTCATTTTTGTGTTTTGCCTCGCGGAATACGCGCTGTGGACGTCCTCCTGTCTCTTTGAGGAGGAATCGCTCGCCAATCCCTATTACTGGTGCGACATCCTGCTCACGGCGCTTTTCCCCTTCTTCCTTCCGGCGACGAAAAAGGCGGTGGCGTAAGTGAGCTACATCGAGAATACCTACATCTGCCTTGCCGCGCCGCTGCTTCTGGCGATCCTTTGTCTGCGCGGCAACGCGCGGCGCGCGCTTGCCTTTCTGCTCGCGGGCATGACGGCTTGCCTGTTCTCCGCCTACGTCAGCTCCTACGCGGCGGGCGCGGTGAACGCGGACTATCTCACCGCGTCCTATGAGATCGCCCCGGCGGTGGAGGAGTGCATGAAGTTCCTGCCGGTGCTTTTCTACCTGCTGGTGTTCGACCCGAAGCGCAAGCGGGCGATCAGCGGCGCGCTGCTCGTCGCGGTGGGCTTCGCCACGTTTGAAAACGTCTGCTTTCTCACGGACTACGGCACCGCCGACCTGCCGAGGCTGCTGATCCGCGGCTTCGGCACCGGCGCGATGCACGTCGCCTGCGGCATGGCGGTGGCGGCGGGCCTCTTTTACCTGTGGGATGTGGCATGGCTGCGCGCCGTCGGCACGTTCGCCCTGCTGTGCTTCGTCATCACCTACCACGCCGTCTTCAACATCCTCGTCAATCAGACGGGCTTTGTCTTCTGGCTCGGCAGCGCGATCCCGCTCGCGCTGGTGCTCGGCTATTTGCTTGTTCTGCGAAAACGGATTGAAATATCGTAAAACCGCCCTATATGGGCGGTTTTTTCATACCAATTCGCCCTGTTAATAATTTTTTCAAATACAGGTTAGGAGTTTTCGCGTTTTTTGACACTTATAGAGGGAAGACCTTTTTAGGGAAAGGAAGTGTTGTTCCATGAGAACGGCGGAGGAACGTATCGCGTCCCTGCATACGCGCATGGTCAACCGGCGGCGGTGGCGGGAGCGCAGGACGACCAACCGATTGTACGCGCTCTGCGCGGCGCTGGCGCTGTGCCTGACGGCACTTGTGTTCGACGGCGCGGCGCACCCCGGCGGCACGGCGGGCGTCTACACGGGCGCGGCGATGCTGTTCACCGGCGCGGGACCCTATGTGCTGACGGCGGTGGTCGCGTTCATGCTCGGCGTCGCGGTCACGGCGCTGCTGCGGAACCGGCAGAACAAACAACGAACGGAGGAAGAAAACGGATGAAAACGACAAGAAAGGTCACGGAGTGGCTCCTGACCCTCGCGCTGCTGCTCGTGCTCGCGCCCGCGATGGCGGGGAACGCGAAGGCGGCGGCGGATTACCACATCGTCTGGGCGGCCGGAACAAGCGACGGGGACAGCCCCCGCATCGGCTATGTCGGCAACGACACGAATCAGCCGATCTCCTTTACGGCATGGAACGGTGTGCCCACCTCATCGGGCAACTACTATCTGACCGGCGACGTGGAGTTGAATGAACAGTGGATGATCACAAATAACGTTACGATCAACCTCTGCCTCAACGGACACAGCATCATCTCAAAAATAGATGATGTAAACAGCGCTGTCATCAAAATTTTGGGCTTAAGTACACTCAATCTCTACGATGTGAGCGGCGACAACGGCAAGGTCACCCACTACTATGATGCCGGACTCTCCCACAGATATAATGGGGGTGGCGTATCCCTTACGGGCACGTTTAATATGTACGGCGGCAGCATTGCGGACAACGACGGCATCGGCTCCGACTCCGAAGCCTACGGTGGCGGTGTGCATGTAATCAGCGGTACATTCAATCTGTATGGCGGCAGCATCACGAATAACCGTGCGTATTATAGCGGCGGCGTGTATATTGGCAGACAGGCCAGCAGCGTCACCTTCAATATGTACGGCGGCACGATCAGCGGCAACACCGCAACCGGCAACGGTGGCGGCGGTGTGTTCGTTGAAAACCGGGACGGCGCCGTTTTTCGCATGGCGGGCGGGACGATCAGCAGCAACACAGTGAACAGTTCATCCAATGACGTAAGAGTCAACGGTTCCGGCAAGTTCATCTATTCCGGCGGCACGGTCGGCAATGTGACCGGCACACAGACCACGGGCGTCACCATCACGTTCAACGCCAACGGCGGCAGCGGCACGATGCCGCCGCAGATCGTCGAGCAAAGCAGCAGCGGCACCGTCACGCTGAACGGCAACGGCGGCTTTTCCCGCGTGGGCTACGATTTCGCGGGCTGGCTGGCAAATTCGGGCGACACCGACACCATTACGACTGTCGTGCCGAGCAGCAGCAAAACGGTATACGCGAAGTGGACGCCGATCAACTATACCATCAGCTATACGCTCAACGGCGGCAGCGTGGCGAGCGCAAACCCAACAAGCTACAACATCAAAACTTCTACCTTCAACCTGAACAATCCGACGCGGGATTATTATAACTTCGCGGGCTGGACGGGCACGGGGCTGAGCGGCGAGGTCACGAACGTCACCGTCGAAATGGGCAGCACGGGCGACCGCAGCTATACCGCTACCTGGACGCCCATTTCCTACGCCATTACCTATAATTTGGCGGGCGGCAGCGTGACGCCCGCGAACCCGACAAGCTACACCTACGAAACCGCCGCCTTTACGCTGAACAACCCGACGCGGGACGGCTACCGCTTCACGGGCTGGACGGGCACGGGGCTGAGCGGCGCGACCGCAAGCGTCACCGTCGCAGCGCACAGCACGGGCGCTCGCAGCTATACCGCGACCTGGGCGCAGCTCTACGGCGTCACCGTGGAAAACGGCACGGCGGACGCAACGGACGCGGCGGAAAATGACGTTGTGACCATCACGGCGGACGCCGCGCCCGCGGGCAAGCTGTTCGACAAGTGGACGAGCGCGGACGGCGTGGTTTTTGACAATGAGAATGCCGAAACCACCACGTTTTCGATGCCCGCGCAGGCGGTCACGGTCACGGCGAATTACAAAAACGCGCCCACGCCGCCCGCACCGCCCGCGGGCGGCGGCAATTCCGCGCCGCCGGAGCCGTTTCGGCAGACGCTTCCCGCGGCGCTCGTCTTTGACGGCGGCAAGGTCGCCATCTCGCCCGTGAGCGCGGGCATCGGCGACACCGTGACGCTCACGGTCACGCCCGACGCGGGCAAGAAGCTCGAAAGCCTCGTCATCGACCGCATCGGCAGCGAGCCGCTGCCGTACGAGGACAAGGGCGGCGGCGTATACGAGTTCGAAATGCCCGGCTGGCGGCTCGCGTTCCGCGCGACGTTCGTCCCCGACGTGCAGCCGGAGCCGGAACAGCAGCCGCTTCCGTCCGGCAACGTCGCGGGCGTTGTCCTCTCGCCGCAGACGATCACGGTAAACGGTGCGGCGGTGAAGGTCGAGGCGTACAACATCGGCGGCACGAATTACTTCATGCTGCGCGACCTCGCGGCGCTGCTCAGCGGCACGTCCGCGCAGTTCAACGTCGAGTTCGACGCCGACCGCGACGCGGTGGTCATCACGAGGGGCGCGACGTACAACGGTGCGGTGAACACGAACTTCACCGACCGCTCCGGCCGCACGGCGCCGAGCCAGCAGAGCGTCGAGATCGACGGGCAGCGCGTTTCGCTGACCGCGTACAACATCGGCGGCAACAACTTCTTCGGCCTGCGCGAGCTCTCAACGCTTCTCGGCTACGGCGTCGCCTACGACGAGGCAAACAACACAGCGGTCATCGAGAGCAAATAACGGCGACAAGGGCGCAGGTCGCCGCCATCGTGCAACGCTTCTGCGAGAACGTGGCACAGTAAACACACATTCGCGCCCCTCCCTGTATGCAAGGGAGGGGCGCGAACGCTCAATTGGCGTTGCATTCTTCCGGGCGGCGTATTATGATGCAATTGTGGAGATTACAATTGAAAAAATTTCAATGCACCCGACACTAGAGTATATAACGCCCGCATCTCGCTCTTGCAATTTTGCGCCGATACTATTATAATGAACTGGTTTTATCATCAAAAGCTCTTTATGGGGAAGCGCTTCCCCATACGTTTTGCTCTGCAAAACGTAATGACGCTCTGTTATTTCATGCGAAAGCATTTGGGAGGAATACCGATGAAACACAAGCACACGAAAGCACTTTCCGTTCTGCTCACGGTCTTGATGATCGTGGGGCTTCTGCCGTGGGCGGCGCTGAACGCAAGGGCATTAGATGGCACTACCAGCGGAAGTTGCGGCAGCGGCGTCACATGGGCGGTAACGGAGAACGGTGATACGTACACCCACGGCGGCGATACATACACCAACGGCTGCACCCTCACCATCTCTGGCAACGGCGCGATGTCAGACTTTGCTTCAAACAATGCTCCAACGTGGTATTACTGGTATGGCGAACGTGTCACACGCATAGACATCGAATCCGGCGTGACACACATCGGTGCTTACGCGTTTGGTATGGGGTCGCAAAGAAGCTCTTGCCCAAACGTCGTATACGTTAGCATCCCGGACACCGTGACGAGCATCGGCAATTACGCGTTTGGCGGTGATAGTGGGAATCCTGATGTAGCAAGGCGTTGCTCAAAGCTCACAGCAATTACCATCCCAAGCAGCGTGGAAACCATCGGCGAAGGTGCATTTTATAGTTGCACGGGACTCACGACTGTCACGATTGCCAACGACGATCCGGATACGGACGATCCCAAGACGGTAATCGGCCGGAACGCGTTCAGTAGGTGTACGAGCCTCGATTCCGTTATCATCGGTGCCGGCGTGACGACCATCGGCGAAGGTGCATTTTTTGGTTGCACCAGCCTCACAACAGCTACCATTGGCAAAAACGTGTCGAGCATAGGCGTTGGCGCATTCACCACCAATTCTGCAAACCTAAATGTCACAATAGCCGAGGAAAACACAAACTTCAGCGACGGCGCTTTCATTATCGAGGCTATTTATCAAAATGGTACTTCTGGCCCTGTTACGGGTTATAAGCTGACAGGCTGCCTTCAAGTGCCGAGCGGCGGTGCGATAACGATTCCAAGCAACGTGACGTGCATCGCCTATGGCTCGCTTACGGCTAATAGAATTATCACGTCAGTGATTATTCCAGCCTCCGTGACGACAATCGAAAGCAGCGCGTTTGCAGATTGTAGGAACCTCACATCCGTCACTTTCTTGGGTAAACCGACAAGCGCTGTCCCCGGTAATACGTTTGCGGGGTGCCCGCCCCTTACCGTCACCGCGCCTGCAGGGCTCACTTTGAACTTACCCACCGGATCGACAATCACCTACATCTGCACCGCACCAACCGCCCCGACGCCGACGGCGCTCACCTATAACGGCAGCGTGCAGACCTGTGCGATTAGCGAGCCGACCGACTGCGGCTATACCGTCAGCGGCAATACCGCAACCAACGCGGGCACTTATACGGCGACTGTGGCGCTGAATGCGGCGAGCGGCAACACCTCCTACAAGTGGAGTGACGGAACGACCGCAGCAAAGACGATTTCATGGACCATCAACAAGGCGGACGCGGCCTGCACCGCGCCCACGGCAAACAGCCCGGCCTACAACGGACAGCCGCAGGCGCTTGTCACGGCGGGCAGCACCTCGGACGGCACGCTGAAATACAAGCTCGGCGACAGCGGCAGCTACAGCACGGCGAACCCCACGGCAAGGGAGGGCGGCCGCCTGACCGCGAGTCACAACCTCTTTGGCCAT
>CAMVGI010000027.1 GCA_947166955.1 uncultured Clostridia bacterium
AAAACATGTACGGCGACGGAGATGTTGAAGTAGCCTCAACGAACGGCTATACGGCTTATATTCCGCTGTCTCAGCCGCTTCCGCCGGGAACTTACACGATGAGTGTCCTTGTTACTACCGAATCTCCGCTCAATAAGGCGAAAATCGTACTGTTTGCTACAGCAGTCTCAACCGACAGTGTTGCGACCTGGACAATCAATGCTAACACAGGACAAAGACAGAGCAGCACGTTCACCATCACACGAGCAGCAAACTACATCCGATTCCACTCAGCGGTGAATGGCAGCGATATGGCAGGGTACGGAGCGGAGTTTAAGAATTTGCAGATTGAAGTCGGAAGCACGGCTACCGATTATGAAGCGCGCAACGCAAAAACGCCGCTCACGATTTCCTTTGGCAGCGCAGGAGATGTGTACGGTGGAACGCTCAACGTGACTACGGGCGAGCTTACTGTGACGCACGGGGTCAAAATATTCGACGGAACGCAGGACTTTCATATCGCGTTTAACGCCGAAGGGAAGATTCCCTGCTTTACGGGAACCTCGGATTTCATGGGCGATGCCGATATCACTGCTGATGCGAAGTGTTCGCTGCTCGTTCCTGCCAACATAGCCTCCACTTCCACCGATTTTGGATTCCAGCTGTATGAATCGAGCGGGGAGAAGAACTTTAAGTTTCGGTTCGAGGATATGCCCGACAGCAGGGCGGGCATGAGGGCGCTCGCAAAAGAGTGGTACGACGCGGGAACGCCGCTTGTAATACTGTACAAGCTTGCGGAGCCTGTGACGTATCAACTTGACCCGAACACAGTAAAAACCCTTCTCGGAACAAACACGATATGCGCCGACACGGGCGACGTGAGTGTGACGTATCGCGCAGTACCTAGCCTTGGCTGACGGGAGGGGTTTAAATGGAATACGAAATCATCAAATGGCATATGCCTAAACGCATCAACAATCCGCTTACGGCGATAAAGCCGGAGGGGATAATCCTGCACTATGTTGGCAACCCCGGCACGTCGGCGTGGGCGAACGCGAACTACTTCCACCACGTTGACAAGGCCGTGAGCGCGAACTACGTCGTGGACGACGACCACATTTATGAGATAATTCCGCCCGACCGCAAAAGCTACGGCACGTCCAACAGCTACTACAATACGCACTTTGTGCAGATAGAGATGTGCCACAAAGACAACACGGGCTACATCTCTGAGGCAACGCTGAAGAATGTCGTGTGGCTGTGCAAAAAGCTGATAGCGCAGTACGGCTGCGACAAGGTAATACGTCATTACGACGTTACGGGCAAGATATGCCCGAAGTGGTATGTGGAACATCCAGAAGACTGGGACAAACTTAAGAGACGAATACTTACGAAGGAGGCGGTCACGATGGACAACATTCCGTCCGAATGGGCAAAAGACGCCGTTGATTGGGCGACCGACAACGACATTATAAAAGGAGACGCGTTCGGCGATCTGAGGCTCAGAGACGCGGTAACGAGGGAGGAACTGCTCGTTATCCTTTTCCGCGCGCTCTCCATACATCCGTAATGTTCCGATATTATAACCCCAACACCTGCGGAGCGCGTGCTATCGATTGTACTGTACGCGCTCTGTGTGTGTCTTGTGGCCTGTTCTGGGACGATGCGTATTGGCGTTTATGCGATATGGGTTTCGAGATGTGCAATATGCCGTCCTCTAACGCGGTATGGGGCGCGTTGCTCAAGGAAGAGGGCTTTGTACCAGCGGCTCTTCCTCGCGACTTGCCGTATGACTACACACTGTGGGACTTTTGCAGGGACAACCCTCGCGGGGTCTTCGTAGTGGCGTTGAACGGGCACGTCGTGACCGTATTGAACGGATATTACTACGACACGTGGGACAGCGGCGGGGAGTACCCGCTTTATTACTTTTATAAGGAGAGATAACAATGGCTTTTTATAATCCCTACAACATCGGGGGCTGGTCACCGTATCAGCAGACCGCGCCTGTGCAGCAGGGCGGCGTTATCCCTGTCAGAAGTGAGGCCGACGCGAGGAACTACCCCGTCGCGCCCGGCAACAGCATTCTGTTCAAGGATGAGAACGCCCCGTACATCTACGTCAAGACGATGGGCTTTTCGCAGTTCGACTCTCCTTCATTTGAGAAGTATCGCCTCCAGAAGGAGGAGCCTTCCCCCGCGCAGGGCGACGCTTACGCCATGAAAAGCGAACTTGCCATGCTCGCTGCGAAGATAAACGAGATGGATGGCGCGCTCAAGGCGCTGAAGGGAGGCGCGGAAAATGAATAATATGGCTCCGCTGATGGGGCAGCTTCAAAAGGCCATGCAGAACCCGGCGGCGTTCGCGTCGCAGTGCCTCGGACGCAGCGTAAGCGATCCGAACGAAGTGATCCAGCAGCTTATGAATACAGGCAGACTTACTCAAGCGCAGTACAACCGCGCCCTTCGGACGCGGTTTTTAATTTATCAGAAAGGAAGATGTGAATGATGGGCGACAACAACATGACTCCCGCTGACGTTGCGGCGGTAATGGGCAACAGAGGCTACGGCTACGGAGGTTACGGCGACGGCTTCGGTTTCGGCGGCGGCTCGTGGCTTATAGCGATCCTTGCGCTGTTAATGTTCGGCGGCTACGGCGGCGGCTTCGGCATGGGCGGCATGGGCGGCGGTATGCCGTGGCTTATGGCCGGACAGCAGAACCTCGGTGCGCAGATGAACAGCGGCTTTGACAACGCGGCCGTAATGGGCCAGCTCGGCGGCATCCAGAACGCCATTACCGGCGGCTTCGGCTCTCAGGAGGTGGCTGCCTGCAACAGGGCTATGGACTCCCTCGCAGCGCAGTACACGAACCAGATAGCGGAGCTTCAGAGGAGTTTTGCGGCTCAGACCGACGTAGGCAACAGACTCGACAGCATCGCAATGTCCCTTCAGAACTGCTGCTGCGAAAACAGAGCCGCAACGGCAGACTTAAAGTATACCGTGGCTACCGAGGCTTGCGCAGATCGCGCCGCAGTAACGGCAGCGCTCACTGCGGTAACCCAGCAGATGAACGCGGGCTTCCAGTCTATCCTTACGCAGATGAGCTCCGACAAGCTCGACGCGAAGAACGAGAAGATCGCGGAGCTTCAGCAGCAGATTTACATGAAGGACCTCGCCGCTTCTCAGATAGCGCAGACCGCACAGCTTGAGAACTTTATCCGCGCAAACGCTCCCGCAGCCGCAGCGACTGCGGGCTGAACGGGGGTGACGCGAGGTGCAGAACATATGTAAGCTTTATGACCGCCTGTGCAAAACCATGAGCGAGTTTGAGCATAGCTACCCCAACTTTACGGACAGTGAGACCGAGCTGAGATATCTCGACACCCTTGCCCACGCCACAAAGAACGTGGGCAAGGTCATCGCTATGGAAATGGAGGCGGAACGGGAGACGGGCGGCTACGCGAATCGCGGCAGCTACGCTGGCGGAAGCTACGCCGGACGTATGTCCAAGCGCGGCTTTGCGGGCGGCTCCAACGGCGGGGCAAGCTATCGGATGAGCCGCATGGGCTATTCGCGTCACGGCGACGTGAGAGACGAGCTTATACGGCTCATGAGCAAGACCAACGACGATCGAGAAATACAGGCGATTGAGGCGGCCATCGAGCAGATAGAGCGACAGTAATGAGAGAGCCGGAGCAATCCGGCTCTTTTTCTCTATAGTAGGAGGAATTATGGAAAACAGAAGAGATATGCGGTTCTTCGACTTCGGCAACCGCTTTCCCGACGTGGGAACTAACGAGGAGATAATGACCTATCTGCGCGAACTGAAGAGCCAGCTTAATATGTGGCAGGAGAAGCTCCTTGCTACAACGGACGCGCTTACGCTCAAGACGGTGTCGCTGGAAGACGGCGCGACCGCGCTTAACAACAAGCTTAAAGCTCTCGAAGACCGCGTGGCTGCCCTTGAGGAGAGTGATGAGTAATGACGACGTTACCTAAGCTGCCGTACACCGACAACGGCACTAAGACGCGCGTTACCGCCTTTACGGGCATAACCAAGATAGGCGACGGCGCATTATACGACGGACTTAATATGTGCTCGGATTACTATCCCAACATTGCGACGCGCAAGGGCTTTGCAAAGGTGGCGTTGGAAAGTGCGCTTGACTTTGACGTGAAGGCGGCGACTATGCTCGCGGACGGCAGCGGCATTGTGTTTATCGGTGAAAGCAAGGCCTGCACATACTCCTACGGGGCGGGGGCAGACAGCGTCGTGGAATGGCCGTCCGCAATAACCGTGGAGCCGTCTTCTGTCGTTACGTTCATAAGGACGGCAACGATGGCAAGCTCGCTGCGGTATATTCGCTACGAGTACAAGTACTACATTACGCTCATCGCGTCGGCAAAAGCGGTATTCGTTAAAGAAGTGAGGACTACGGTAAACACATCGAACGGTGAAACGTCGGAAGAGACTCTGAATTACGCGAAGTTGCTCGGCGAAGAGAAGGTATACACGGCAGAGTCGCCTCGCAGTTCTTGGCAGAGCCTGAGTACGGTACTCGGCAACGTGGATATAACTGCGTCGGAGTTGCCTCCTCCGCTCACGCCGATTACCGTAAACAGCAGACCGATATACCCGTCTTCGGAGCAGACCGTGCTGTCAGCGCCGGACGACGACTTCGGCGCTATGCTCGTCCCCGGTCTTTACATGACAATCAAAAAGACAGACAACAGCACGGGAGAAAAGACAACGACAGCCGGACTTGTCGCAGACGCGTTCTTTATAGACGAAGACGACCCGGCACAGTCGCCGACGTATCTAACTGTGACGGAAACCTCCGGGGGAGTAACTGAGGAGACCTCACAGGCGTATCACAGTGCGGTTCTTCTTAACAACGCCGCATTTGAACTGGACAGCGTTGAACAGGAGTGGTACTCCCCTTATAAGTACTTCCCATCCTCTCCGAGCCCCTATGTGGACGTGGATCACCACGGCGCGGAATATGCGATATCGTATGACATACCAGACGGTATACGCGGCGCATTTATAAGCGGCAACCGAATGTGGGTCTACGACGAGCATTCAATATACGCGAGTGCGCTGGGGCAATTTGAGCTGTTCACCGTAGACGGTACGGACAACGGCGGCTGGAGCGTCACGCTGCCGGGGACGAAGCTTATCACGGGCGGCATAGAGTACGGCGGCAGGCCCGTATTCTTCACCGAGGACAGTATCATCACCGTTTACGGCGGATACCCGTCGGCATTCTCAACGCGCATGGATGACGCATGGGGCGTAGAGTACGGCTCGGAGCAGAGCCTTCAGCTTTGCGCCGGGAGTCTTTACTACCTCTCCAAGGCAGGCGTTATGCGCTACAGCGGCAATGTCCCGGTCTGCATATCCAATGACCTTACACGTTACCAGCTTAACAACGGGCGCGCCGGAGCAGATGGGCGGCACTACTACCTTTACGCCGAGAACCTTGCGCGAGATGGCGACAGCGTGACCACAGAGGCTTTTATTTACGTCTGGGATGTAATACGTCAGTCGTGGCATAAGTGGCAGTACACCGGAGCCTGCGGCTGGAATGACAGCATATCAGCAGGCGAGACGCTTATTACGAGTCCGATATTTACTTACGTCAAGTATGAGCCGGAGGACGTAAGCCATGTGCTTTTCGTAAACGGCACGGACAAGGGCGTGTACGCAGTCCCGTCGTACGATCGGCAGAAGCTTATCCCCGGAGCGATAATAAGAGACGGCTATTTTGGGTATAATGATAGTAGGCGATGGGACATCCGGCTCGGACGTTTTTATATGAACACGACCAACATGAAGATACTCAAGGGCGTACATCTCCGGGCGCGGCTCCTTAGTCAGCCCCGATGCAAGCCCGACGGCGGGCAGGACAGGGCTGCGAGGTTTTACGTCCGAATCTGCTACGACGACGCAAACGCGGCTCTCGACGAATATCCGATTGACGTTAAGACGGGTTTTGAAGAGATACACACCGAGAATCAGCCGCAGGATTCGTCTGTGGCGGGCGAAATCTACGCGGAGAGGAATATCTATATCCCCATCCAAAACCGCCGTTACGAGTCGTTCTGGCTCGATATAAGCGGACGCGAACGCTGGGAGTTCAGCGGGCTCGCGTTCGAGTACGAAGCTTCCGGCAGAACATAAGAAAGGAGCGGATACTATGGCAACGACTTACGACGAACAACAGAAACGATTACAGGACGCGGGGCTGTGGGAGCAGACGAGCCCTTACGACAGGACGCTCATGCAATTCAACCCCAACTTCGGCAACGACATCTATAATAATAAGACGGCGTACAACGCGGCTACGGACGACCAGGGGCGCGCGAACGCGAACGCCAACATGAACACCGCCCGCGCTAGATACGGCGCGTACACGGGCGGTGTGAACGGTATGGAGTACAATCCTTCGGGCAACACGGCGCAGTACGCCGACCCGCTTGCGTCTTACTACGGCGGCTCGACGACGACGACGACCACGACAAAAACGTCAACGCCGCAGGGCGGACAGCTTACGGCGAGACCCGGCTACGTTTCGCCGACGTACAACAGTCCGTACATTCAGCAGATACTCGGCGCGAACAGCGCGATAGGAAAGCCTGCTCCGGCGTTCAGTTACAATTATCAGAGCGACCCGACGTATCAGGCGCTGCTCAAGTCCTATCAGCAGAACGCGCAGATCGCGGGGCAGAACACGCTTGCGAGAGCGGCGGCGGCTACGGGCGGTATGCCCTCGACCTACGCTGTGCAGGCGGCTACGGCGGCGCAGAACCAGGAGCTTAACCAGCTCGCCAACATGATACCGCAGTTACAGCAGCAGGCATACAGCCGTTACGCAGACCAGCGCGACTACAATCAGCAGGCGAGGATCGCGGCACTCAACAATCTCAGAGGCCTTGAACAGGAGAACTACGGTATGTTCCGTGACACCGTGGGCGACCGCTACAATGAGGAAGACCGCGATTACGCGAGAGAGTGGAACGCAAACCTCGAAAATTACAACCGCGCATGGAAAGAGGACGAGCGGACTTACAGCCGTGCGGAGGATACTTATAAGAGGGCACTTGCGGCGGCACAGGCACGAGCGCAGTATACTGGGGACTACAGCGCACTTGAGGACTTCTACGGGTTGCCGAAGGGCAGCATTGCGGCTTATATGGCACAGCAACAGGCGGCGAAAGGCGGCGGAGGCGGTCGCGGAGGACGCGGCGGACGCGGCGGCGGTGGAGGCGGAAACAAAACCGACAGCGGGAAGACCGAACAGCAGATAGGCGCAACGAAAGCGAACCTTCAAAGAGCATATGACTCTATGGGCGCGGATCAATTTGATGCGTGGGTGAAGGGCAAGCTCGCAAGCGGAGAAGTAAGTGCGGAGGAGTTTTACCGCTGGAACAACAGTAAGACCAACGAACGCCTTGAGGAACGCAAAAAGGGCGAAGCGTATGCCCGCCAGTATATGGACGATTATAACGCGAGACACGGAAAGTAACGGAGGTACAGCATGGGAAGAATCTCCAACGAAAGAGCGAACAGAATATACTATGAAGCGAAAAAACTGAAGGCCTCAATGACCGAGGAGGACAAGGCAAAACGAAAAGAGGCGCAGCGGTACGCTCCGTCGGGAACTTCCGGCAGAAGCGCGGAAACAACCTCAACCGCCTCCACTTCTTCCCCGAAGGCGAACGCGAAGTATGTGCCGATGGACACCGCTGACAATCAGTATGCGCAGGCGTTGGCGGCGTTCAACCCCGGCGGAACGTTCGTTCCGAGGGCGGCGCAAGAAGAGATTGCGGCGAGGAAAGCGGCGAACCGTTCCCGCTATATGGACGCGCTCGACACGTCTACTCGTGCGGGCGTGGCGGCTGCGGGAAGCGGCACGGTGCGCCCCGTGATGAACACCGACGAGACGGTCGCGGTGAGGAACGAATGGGCGAAAAAGGCGGCGCAGTATGAGGCAGACCGCCAGAGTGCGGGCAGAGAATTTCGCTCTGCCCGTGGCTCGGACGAATACCGCGACCGCGTGGGGAGCTTTGACAGCTCCGCCATCCCTTACGGCGCGAACAACACGGGACGTATAAGGTATGCTCTTGACGACAGCTTCAGAAATGAGCTTGATACGTTCAATCAGCGGCAGGGACTGCGTGATTCGACGTATGAGAACCTCAAGTACTTAAACGACTTTGAAAAGAACGACCTTAAAAACCTTGTGGCGCAGGGTGACTATGAGCGGGCAAACAAGTACCTCGACCACCTCCAGCCGGAGCTTAACGCCCGTATGCAGGGCAACGTCTCTGCGGCGAATAAAAAGCTTGCGGAGGAACAGCCTGTCGCTGGCGTTCTCGCAAACATCGTCGGCACGCGCGAGGCCGGTATGGCTTTGCTCCCAACAATACAGGGTGCGATTAACGAGGAGATGGGCGTATACAAGCCCGTTGACACAAACGGCAGCGCGTTCAGAGCAGCACACCTTCTCAGAGATACAGAGGAGGGCATAGGAAACGCGGCGTACAATGCGGCGGGCGGCGGCACAAAAGGCGAGATAGCGCGTACACTTGCGCAGGCCGGATTGTCTGCGGCTCAGAACGCATCCATGCTCCCGATGGGCGGCACTGCTCCGCTCGTTTTCATGGGCAGTATGGCGGCAGGTCAGTCTGCTCTTGATACGCTGGAGAACGGCGGCACGGCACAGGACGCGCTAAAAGTCGCTGTTGCAACGGGCATTATAGAGGCGGCAACGGAGAAGATAGGTATCGACAACTTCTTCCGTATCAGCCGCCTTGGAAGCAAGGGCATAAAGGATTTTCTTAAAGGCGCAAAGCAGTACAAACTTCTTGCAAATGACATCGGGACGTTCTCCAAAGCTCTCGGCTCACAGATGGGTGCAGAGGGCGTTGAGGAAATGATAGCCGAGGTAGCGGGCAATCTCGCTGACACCGCGATACGCGGCGACAACGGGCAGTATGCCCAGCTCGTTCAGACATACATGGCGAACGGCATGAGCGAGGAACAAGCAAAGGCACGGGCGTTTACCGATATGTACATAGATAACGTTGCCAAGGCGGGTATAACGGGCGCACTCGCGGGCGGTATGCTCGGAGCGGGTGGCGCGACGATAGGTACGTACCAGACATCAGCGCGAAACCGTGAGCTTGTCCGCAGCTTCGAGAGCGTGGGCAACGAGCTTCAAAACCTTAACATAACGCCCGAACAGCTTATTTCCGCAGTACAGCAGAGCGGGAGCCGCGACGCACAGGACTTTGCGCGAGAGCTTTCGCAGAAGCTTGCGCTGGGCGAAGAAGTCACGACCGCAGAGATGGGGCGGCTTCATCTTCTGTCGAACAACTACATAACGAGCAAAGACTACGAAGCCGTACAGAAAGCGGCGATTGCGGAGGAAGAGGAGGCGCGGAACGCGGGCGGTAATGTTCGCGAAAGCGAACAAAACCTTCGCGGAAGTGAAGCCGCTGCGGGAGTGCAGCAGAACGACGGAAATGCTGCGGGAGTGCAGCAGGGCGAGTCACTACAAAAGCCGCAAAATCAGCCTGTCGGGACGCAAACCGCTACAAAAGCGCAGACCGGCGCAAT
>CAMVGI010000028.1 GCA_947166955.1 uncultured Clostridia bacterium
CCGCGACCGCGTTCAGCCCGTCGGCGTCGAGCACGACGGGGCGCTCCGTTTCGCGCAGCAGCGCGCGAACCACCGCGCGCACCCCCTCGCTCCGTCCGAGGCCCGGGCCGAGCGCCAGCACGTCGCAGTTCTCCGCACGCTTGTGGAGCGGCGCGAGCGCGGCGGCGGAGAGCGTTCCGTCCTCGCAGGGCAGCGGGAACGGCATGGCGGAGGCGCACTTGACCGCCTCCACCTGCCAGATGCACTCCGGCACGCCGAGATAAACGAGGCCGCAGCCGGAGCGCGCGGCGGCAAGCGCCGCAAGATACGGCGCGCCCGTATAACCCACGGCGCCGCCGACGATCAGCACCCTGCCGAAGTCGCCCTTGTGGGCGTCGTCTTTGCGTTTGGGAAGCGCCTCGCGCACATACGCGCGGTCAATGGGTCGAGTCGTCATGGCGTCACCCCTTGTTTTTTAGCCGTTTGTCCGCCTTCACGGCAAGGCGCGTGCCGACGGTCTGAAAAAGCTGCACCAGTACGATGAGCAGGATCACCGCCGCGACCATAATGAGGTACTTATAGCGGTAATAGCCGTAGTTCATGGCGATCTTGCCGAGGCCGCCGCCGCCGATGATGCCGCTCATGGCACTGTAGCCGAGGATGGTGGTGACGGCGATGGTCGCGTTGGAAATAAGGCTCGGCACGCTTTCGGGCAGCATCACGTGCGTGACGATCTGGAACGGCGACGCACCGAGGCTCTGCGCCATTTCAACGGTGTTGGGGTTCACTTCGCGCAGGCTCGCCTCGGCAAGACGCGCGATAAACGGAAACGCCGCGATCACGAGCGGCACGATGCTCGCGACCGTGCCGACCACCGTGCCGACGATGAGGCGCGTGAGCGGGAACACGAGCACCATCAGGATGAGGAACGGCACCGAGCGCAGCAGGTTGATGACGACGTTGAGCGCCCGCATCAGCCCCGCGGGCAGCGGACGGATGCCGTCCTTTTCTCCGGTGACGAGGAGCACGCCGAGCGGCAGGCCGATGACGATGGCAAACGCCGTGGAGAGGATTGTGACGTACACCGTCTCCCAGATCGCCAGCGGGAACTGCGTGCGGATGATCTCGCCCGCCTCCGCGAGCACCTCGGGCGCAAACAGCTTATCCATCGAACCTCACCTCCCCCGCCAAAACGTTCTCCGCGGCGTTCAAATACGCGATCGCCGTCTGCACGGCCTGCTCGCCGTCGCGGACGCCGAGCAGCATCGAGCCGTACTCGCGCCCCTCGATGGTGCGCGTGGAGGCGTAGGCGATGTTCGCCTCGACGCCCTTCTCCACCGCCATGTGGGCGATGAGCGGCGTGCTGGTGGCCTCCGAACCGTTGAACACCACGCGGATCATGCGCTCGCCCGGCACGATGGACGCGGCGATGGCGTCCCCCTCGGGATAGACAAGCCGCTTCGCCGCCGCGGTCGTGGGATACGAGAAGATCTCGCTGACCTCGCCCGTTTCGGCGACGGCGCCGCCGTCGAGAATGGCGACGTGGCGGCACACGCTCTCCACCACGCTCATCTGATGCGTGATAAGCACGGCGGTGATGCCCGTTTTCTCGTTGATCTCGCGGATCAGTTCCAAAATGGACGAGGTGGTCGTGGGGTCGAGCGCGCTGGTCGCCTCGTCGCACAGCAGCACCTTCGGGTCGGTCGCAAGCGCGCGGGCAATGGCGACGCGCTGCTGCTGTCCGCCGGAGAGCTGCGCGGGGTACGCCTTTGCCTTGTCGGCGAGACCCACGGTGTCGAGCAGCTCCATGGCGCGCTTTTCGCGCCATTTCTTCTCCCCCGCGAGACCGGAAAGCTTGAGCGGGAAGCAGACGTTCTCCAGGCACGTGCGCTGCATGAGCAGGTTGAAGCCCTGGAAGATCATCGTGATCTCGCGGCGCTTCAAGCGCAGCTCCTTTTCAGACAGTGCGCCCATGTCCACCCCGTCGATGACGACGGTGCCCTCGCTCGGGCGCTCAAGCATGTTGATGCAGCGCACGAGCGTCGATTTGCCCGCGCCGGACATGCCGATGATGCCGAAGATGTCGCCGTCCGGTATCGTGAGCGAGACGTTTTTGAGCGCCTCCACCGTACCGTCCGCCGTACGGAAGGTCTTGGACAGGTTTTTGATCTCTATCATGTCGATTCACCTACTTCAAAAGGAGCGGCTTTTCGCCGCTCCTTTTGATGATAACCTATTTACTTCAGCGCGTCAAGATTGGATTGCTTGCCGCCGTAGAGGCCCATCGGCTCGACATGGATGGCGCCGATGCTCACGACCTTCGTGCCGTTCTCCTTGTTGAAGTCCTCCAGATACGGCAGGTGCTGGAAGTAGTTCGCGTCGATCTCGCCGCTGTCGACAACGTTGTTGGGCTGGACGTAGTCGGTGAACTCCTTGACGTCGAGCGTGATGCCCTTCGCGGCGAGGATGCCCTTGACGACGTCGTTGAGGATCTCGGCGTGGGGCGTGGGCGTCGCGGCGATGCTGACGGTCTGGCCGTTGAGCGCGGCGTAGTCGATCGACGCGTCGTAGCCGTCGGTGGGCTTGTCGACCACGGAGATGACCGCGCCGTCATACTTGTCGGCGATGTAGTCCGCGACCTGCTGGCTCTCCAGCGCGGCAAGCAGCGCGCGGATGATCGGCTCGTTCTCGCGGCCTTCCTTGACGCATAGGATGTTGCCGTAGGCGGAGAACGAACCCTCGATGCCGAGCGAATCCTTCGCGGGGTTCAGCCCGCCGTCGAGCGCGTAGTTGGAGTTGATGACGGCGTAATCCACGTCCTTGAGAACGTTCGGCAGCTGCGCCGCCTCGATCTCGTTGATCGTGATGTTGTGCGGGTTCTCCGCGATGTCGAGCTTGGTCGCGGTGATGCCCGCGCCCTCCTTGAGCTTGAGGTAGCCGAGGTTTTCGAGCAGCATCAGGGCGCGCGCCTCGTTGGTCGTGTCGTTCGGCACGGCGATGGTAATGGTCTTGCTCTTTCCGCCGCAGGCGGCGAGAGAGAGGACGAGCGCGAGCGTAAGCGCGAGAGTGATAAGCTTCTTCATGGTTTCCATCTTCCTTTCCAAATGGGACGGCCTTTCGGCCTTTGCGGTATCATAGCATAGTAATCCTATCAAGTCAATAAGGAATTTTTCATCCGCCCAAATACGCCTTGCGCACCGCGTCGCTGTGGATCAGCTCGTCGCCGGTGCCGGAGAGCGTGATCTTGCCGGTTTCGAGGACGTAGGCGCGGTCGGCGACGGAGAGCGCCATCTGGGCGTTCTGCTCGACGAGCAATATGGTCGTGCCCGCCTGGTGCAGGCTGCGGATGATGTCGAAGATCTGCTCCACCAGGATCGGGGCGAGGCCCATCGAAGGCTCGTCGAGCATCAGCAGCTTGGGCTTGCTCATGAGCGCGCGGCCCATGGCGAGCATCTGCTGCTCGCCGCCGGAGAGCGTGCCGGCGATCTGCCTGCGGCGCTCCTTGAGGCGCGGGAACTGCTCGAACACGCGCTCGAGCGAGGCGGGGGTATCCGCGTTCGGCTGAGTAAACGCGCCCATTTCAAGGTTCTCCTCCACCGTCATCTGCAAAAAGATGCGGCGGCCCTCGGGCACGTGCGCGAGGCCGTGCTCGACGAGCTTATGCGCGGGGACGCTCCCGATATTCTTGCCCTCGAAGGTGATCGAGCCGGTCTTGGAGCGCAGAAGCCCCGAGACGGTGTGCAGCGTCGTGGACTTGCCCGCGCCGTTTGCGCCGATGAGGGTGACGATCTCCCCCTCGTCGACGTGGAAGGAAACGCCCTTGATGGCGTGGATCGCGCCATAGTAGACATTGATGTCGTTGACGCTTAAAAGTTTCGCCATCACTGCGCCTCCTTTCCGTCTTTCTTGCCGAGGTACGCCTCGATGACGACGGGATTCTGCTTGATCTCCTCGGGCGAGCCCTTGGCGATGACCTCGCCGAAGTTGAGCACGCAGATGCCCTCGCAGATGCCCATGACGAGGTTCATGTCGTGCTCGATGAGCATGATCGCGATCTGGAACAGGTCGCGGATCTTGACGATGTTGTCCATCAGCTCGCCCGTTTCGCTCGGGTTCATGCCCGCCGCGGGTTCGTCGAGCAGCAGCAGGCTCGGATTCGTGGCAAGCGCGCGCACGATCTCCAGGCGGCGCTGCGCGCCGTAGGGCAGCGACCCCGCCTTCGCGTCGGCAAGGTCCTGCATGTCGAAGATGGACAAAAGCTCCAACGCGCGCTCGCGGGCGATGCGCTCGCCGCGCCAGAAGTCGGGCAGGCGCAGGATCGCGCTCGGCAGGCGGTAGTCCATCTCGTCGTGGAGGCCCACGAGCACGTTATCGAGCACCGACAGGTCTTTAAAGAGGCGGATGTTCTGGAACGTGCGCGCGATGCCGAGGCGGCTGACCTGCGCGGTCGAGAGCTTGGACGTATCGTGTCCGTCGAGCAGGATCGAACCGCGGGTCGGCTGATAGACCTTGGTGAGCATGTTGAACACGGTGGTCTTGCCCGCGCCGTTCGGGCCGATGAGGCCCGCGATCTCAGTGCGGCCGATCATGAGGTTGAAGTTGTTGACGGCGGTGAGGCCGCCGAAGTCGATGCCGAGGTGGTGGCACTCCAAAATGGGGCTCTTGTCGGCGTCGCGGTCCGGCACGATGGCGTGGGACTGCACCGGCACCATCTTGGTCTGGGGACGCTTCTTCTGCTCGCTCATTCAGCCTCGCCCCCCTTCCTGCCGAATTGGAACCGCGCGAGGAAATTCTTCGCCACGGGGCTGTTGGTCGCGAGCATCACGACGATGAGCACCACCGCGTAGATCAGCATGCGGTAATCGCCCAGCGCGCGCAGCTCCTCGGGCAGCATGTAGAGCAGCACCGCGGCGATGATCGAGCCGCGCATGTTGCCGAGGCCGCCGAGCACCACGAACACCAGCACCAGAATGGAGGTGTTGAAGTCGAACTTCGCGGCGACGAGGTTGGAGTAGTTAAGGCCGTAGAGCGCGCCCGCGGCGCCCGCCATGGCGGCGGACATCACGAAGGCGATCATCTTGTGCTTGGTGACGTCGATGCCGACGCTCTCCGCGGCGATGCGGTTGTCGCGGATCGCCATGATCGCGCGGCCCGTGCGGCTGTAGATCGTGTTGAGGATGATGAACAGCACGAGGAAAATGAGGATCATGCCGGCGCTGAAGGTCGCGATGGTCTGCGTGCCCGTCGCGCCCTGCGCGCCCTTGATGATGACCTGTCCCGCCGGAGAGAGGCGCAGGTCGTCCACATTTTTAAGGCCCTTGTAGTTGAAGATGATGTGCAGGCCCTTCTCGTCGACGCCGACGATCAGGCAGGTGATCAGCTCCTTGATGATCTCGCCGAAGGCGAGCGTCACGATGGCGAGGTAGTCGCCGCGAAGCCTCAGCACCGGAATGCCGATCAAAAAGCCGAACAGGCCCGCAAACGCCGCGCCGACGAGCATCGCGGCGCAAAGCCGCAGCGGCACGGAGTCCGTGAGGCGCAGCAGGCCCTGCGAGGCGATGATGCCCGTGAAGGCGCCGATGCCCATAAAGCCCGCGTGGCCAAGGCTCAGCTCACCCATGATGCCGACCGTCAGGTTCAGCGACAGCGCCATGACCACATAGCAGCAGATCGGCACGAGCAGGCCGCTCGTCGAGCGCCCGAGCACGCCGTTCGCGCGCAGCGCCGCCACGATGATCCACGCGGCGGCGAGGCCGAGGAACGTCCAGAGGTTTTGTTTGGTGTGCGGCTTGAGGTTCTTGATATAATCCTTCATCCCGTCACCTCACACTTTCTCGGGCACGTACTTGCCGAGCAGGCCCGCGGGGCGCACCAGCAGCACGACGATCAGCACGGCGAACACCACGGAGTTCGCGAGCTGCGTGGAAATATACGCCTTCGCCATCGCCTCGATCACGCCGATGAGCAGCCCGCCGAGGAACGCGCCGGGGATGGAGCCGATGCCGCCGAACACCGCCGCAGTGAACGCGCGGATGCCGGGCATGGAGCCGGTCGTCGGCATGAGCGTGGGGTTAAACGAGCACAGCAGCACGCCCGCGACCGCCGCGAGCGCCGAACCGATGGCGAACGTGACGGAAATGGTCGTGTTGACGTTGATGCCCAT
This sequence comes from uncultured Clostridia bacterium, assembly GCA_947166955.1. The sequence goes on from CAMVGI010000028.1 coordinate 6,143, forward strand.
GAGCCGCGCCGCGTCCTTATCCTCGGAGCAGGCGCGCATCGCCTTGCCCATCTTGCTGCGGCTCGTGAAAGCGGTAAGGCCGATCATGATGACGATGCACGCCGCCATCGTGAGAAGCGACATATAGGAGATCGAAAGCCGGCCGCCGAAGAGCTTGAGCGCGTTGGGCGAGCCGTCCGCTCCCGTGAGGGGGATGAGCGGCTGATAGACCTTGGGCGTCGCGCCCCACACGAGCAGGGCGGTGTTCTGCAGCAGATAACTCACGCCGATGGCGGTGATCAGCACGGCGAGCGACGTCGCCTGACGCAGCGGGCGGTAGGCAAGCCCCTCGATCACGATGCCGAGGATCGTGCACACCACCATGGCGAGCAGCAGCGAAAGCCACCCGTTGAGCCCCAGATAGGCGAAGCCGCAAAACGAGATGTAGCCGCCGACCATGATCACGTCGCCGTGGGCGAAGTTGAGCATCTTGGCGATGCCGTAGACCATGGTATAGCCCAGCGCGATAATGGCGTACACGCTGCCGAGGCTGATGCCGCTGACGAGATAGGAGAGAAATTCCATTTTCCCGCCTCCTTATTTCAGAGGATTACACAACATAGCGGAGCGGGAGAGCCGCCCAGGCCGGCAGCTCTCCCTCCCGGAAATCGCTTGGATGTTTGCGGCGCTTCCGATCAGGCGGAAACGTACACGCCGTTCTTGATGACCACGGCCACGGGCATCTTCGACACCTCGCCGTTGGCGCTCCAGGTCATGTTCTGACCGGTCAGGCCGTTGTAGGTGGTCTTCTGGATCTGCGCGATGAGCTTCTCGCAGATCTCGCTCGCCTTCATGTCGGGCGTGCAGCCGGACTCGATGAGCGCGTTGTAGAGGACGTACACCACGTCGTAGCCGTCGGCGGCGAACTGGTTGGGCGTCTCGCCGTAGCGCTTCTGGTACTCGGCGACGAAGTTCTTGGTGAGGTCGTCGTCCGCGTCCGCGGCGAACGGGGTCAGGAGCATGACGCCCTCGGCAAGGGAGGTGTCGAAGCCCTCCATGGTGAGGATGCCGTCCATGCCGTCCACGCCGAAGAAGATGGGCGCGTAGTTCATCGCCTTCGCCTGCGAGAGAATGACGGAAGCGGGCTGATAGTAGATGGGCAGATACAGCAGATCCGCGCCGGCGCTCTGCGCGGCGGTGAGCTGCACGGAGAAGTCGGTCTGGGTATCCTTGGTGAAGGTGCCCTCATAGACGACCGAAAGGCCCTTGGCGGCGGCTTCCTTCACGAAGGTGTCGCGGATGCCCTGGGAATAGGCGTCGTCGTTACGATAGATGACCGCGATCTTGTGGCCGGACATGTTCGCGCTGATATAGTCGGCCGAACCGGTGCCCTGGTTGGGGTCGGTGAAGCAGAGCTGGAACATGTTGTCCTTGCCCGCGGTCACGTCGGTGGAGGAGGCGGAGGGGGTCAGCGCGAACACGCGATCCTTCGCCGCCACGGCGCTCGCCGCGATGGCGGAACCGGTCGTGACCGGCCCGAGGAGCACCTGCATGCCCCAGTCCATGAGGTTGTTGTAGGCGTTGACGGCCTTCTCGCCGTCGGCCTCGTCGTCCTGCGGGTTGAACTCGATCTGCACGCCGCCCTTGGCGTTGATCTCGTCCACCGCGATCTGGGCGGCGTTCATGACCGCCTTGCCGTAGATCGCCGCGTCGCCGGTCAGCGGACCGGTCGCACCGATCTTGAACGCGCCGGAGGCGCTGGTATTGCCGCCGTCGGCGGGCTTGGAAGGCTCGTTTTTGCCGCCGCAGGCGACAAGGGCGAACACCATGGCGATCGCCAATACAAGAGACATAACCTTCTTCATAATCGTTTCTCCTTTTCATTTATCTCCAAGGCCGCGCGTATTCGCGACCATTGAAAATTTGCACTAATTGTCGCACAGTACTGTACTAAAGTCAATAGTCGCCTAAAACAAATGATTTTATGCATTATTGTGCCGCTTCTGGCTAATTCGCACAAAACATTAGTGTTATATGACAAACTGTAATGTAATATCCGGCGGTATCTCATGGAAAAGTGGGGTTTTCCGCTTGTTTCAGGCGGCTCCGATATGATATAATAATTTAGTTATGACGCCGAAGGGAGGGCATACCGTGCGCATCGGAAACGTGGAGGTGGATTCGAAGCTGTGTCTCGCGCCGATGGCGGGCGTGACCGACACGGCGTTCCGGCAGATCTGCCGCGAGCACGGCGCGGGGCTTTCCTGCACGGAGCTGGTGAGCGCGAAGGCGCTTTGCTACCACGACGAGAAGACGAAAAAACTGCTGCTCCTCGCGCCGAACGAAAAACCGGGCGTCGTGCAGATCTTCGGCAGCGTTCCGGAGGAGATGGCGACGGCGGCAAAGCTCGCCGTCGAACTTTCCGGCGCGGACATCCTCGACATCAACATGGGCTGCCCCGTACACAAGGTCGCCGCCCACGGCAGCGGCGCGGCGCTGATGCGCGACGTCGAGAAAGCGGTCGCCATCGCGCGCGCGGTGGTGGACGCGGCGGGCGTGCCGGTGACGGTAAAGATGCGCCGCGGCTGGGACAAGGGCAGCGTCAACGCCGTGGAGCTTGCGGTGCGGCTGGAGGCCGTCGGCGTCGCGGCGATCGCGGTGCACGGGCGCACGCGGGCGCAGATGTACGGCGGGCAGGCGGACTGGACGACCATCAAACAGGTCAAGGAGGCGGTGCGCATCCCCGTCATCGCCAACGGCGACGTGTTTGAGCCGGAGGACGCCGCGCGCATTTTGCGCTTCACGGGCGCGGACATGGCAATGGTCGGACGCGGGGCGTTCGGAAACCCGTGGATCTTCGAGCGCGGCGCGGCGGCGATCGAGGGGCGCGAGATCCCGCCGCTGCCTCCCGTCGCGGAGCGGTTCGCGACGGCGGTGCGCCAGATCGAGCTGAGCGCCGCGTATCGCGACGAGCGCGTGGCGCTGCTGGAGGCGCGGCGGCATTGCTGTTGGTACTTAAAGGGCGTGCCCTACGCCAACTATTATAAGGAACAGATCGTCAAGATGGAAACGCTCGAAGACCTCTACCGCGTGGCGGAGGGCGTCAAGCGCGACTTAACGGATTGAGGACGGGATACGATGGAAGAAAGAGAACTGATCGCGCGCTGTCAGGGCGGCGACGAGGAGGCGTTCGAGGCGCTGGTCCACC
>CAMVGI010000029.1 GCA_947166955.1 uncultured Clostridia bacterium
ACCCCCGCGGCACCCGTATCTTTGGACCCGTCGCCCGCGAGCTGCGCGACAAGGATTACATGAAGATCCTGTCGCTGGCTCCGGAAGTTGTGTAAGGAGGGCTTGAAGAAATGGCTATGAACGTCAAGAAGGGCGACACCGTCGTCGTCCTGTCCGGCAAGGACAAAGGCAAGCAGGGCAAGGTGCTCGGCACCGTCCCCTCCGAGGATAAGGTCGTCGTCGAGGGCATCAACATGGTGACCTGCCACGTCAAGCCCCGCAAGCAGGGCGAGACCGGCGGCATCGTGCAGCGCGAAGCGGCGCTGTACGCATCCAAGGTGCAGGTCGTGTGCCCCAAGTGCAAGAAGGGCACCCGCGTCGCCCACAAGGTCGAGAACGGCAAGAAGTCCCGCGTGTGCAAGCACTGCGGCGCCGCGCTTTAAAGAAAGGAGTAAGCTGTAATGGCCAGACTGAAAGAACAGTATAAAGCGGACATTGCGCCGGCTCTTTTCAAGAAGTTCGGTTATAAGTCCGTCATGGAAGTGCCCCGCATCGAGAAGGTCGTCGTGAACGTCGGCTGCGGCGAGGCGCGCGACAATGCCAAGGTGCTCGACGCCGTCGTGCGCGACCTTTCGACCATCACCGGTCAGAAGGCCGTCATCACCAAGGCGAAGAAGTCCGTCGCGAACTTCAAGCTCCGCGAGGGCATGCCCATCGGCGCGAAGGTCACGCTCCGCGGCGACAAGATGTGGGAGTTCCTGGATCGTCTGTTCAACGTGGCGCTGCCCCGTGTCCGCGACTTCCGCGGCATCAGCGCCAACGCCTTCGACGGCCGCGGCAACTATGCCCTCGGCATCAAGGAGCAGCTGATCTTCCCCGAGATCGAGTACGACAAGGTCGACAAGATCCGCGGCATGGATATCGTCATCTGCACCACCGCCAAGACCGATGAAGAGGCTCGCGAGCTGCTGACCCAGGTCGGCGCCCCGTTCGAGCGTTAAGGAGGAGGAACCATGGCAAAGACTTCTATGAAGATCAAGCAGGCCCGTCCTGCCAAGTTCTCCAGCCGCAAGTACAACCGCTGCAAGCTCTGCGGCCGCCCCCACGCGTATCTGCGCGACTACGGCGTGTGCCGTATCTGCTTCCGCGAGCTCGCCTACAAGGGCGAGATCCCCGGCGTCCGCAAGGCGTCGTTCTGAGTCTTTTGCTTTGATGCTGCGTCGCGGGCGGCTTGCAGTACACAAAGTACAGCTTCGCCGCCGCTCCTTGCCTGAAAGCAAAATCCTTCAGAAATAAGCGTTTTCCCCGGCACTTCATTGAAAACGAGCTTTTGATATGGAGCTCGATGGACTGCGAAAGGTCACTGTCAATTGTATCGCGATATACCATTGGCAGTGATACCTCGCGGCCGAAACGGATCCACGCGGCAAACCGCGCGAACCGTAACTCTAAACTAGGAGGAAACATTCCATGCATATCACCGACCCCATTGCGGATATGCTGACCCGCATCCGCAACGCGAACAGCGCAAGACACGAAACCGTTGATGTTCCCGCCTCGAACATGAAGAAGAGCATCGCTCAGATCCTGCTCGACGAGGGCTACATCAAGAGCTATCAGATCGTTGACGACGGCGTACAGGGCGTGATCCGCATCACGCTCAAGTACAACGGCAAGGACAAGGTCATCACCGGCCTTCGCCGTGTTTCCAAGCCGGGCCTCCGCGTCTATGTCGGCGCGGATGAGCTTCCCCGCGTGCTCCGCGGCCTCGGCGTCGCCATCGTCTCCACGTCCAAGGGCGTCATGACCGACAAGGCCGCTCGCGCGGCGCACGTCGGCGGCGAAGTCCTGGCGTTTGTGTGGTAAGGAGGGCAGAGAACAATGAGTCGTATTGGCAGAATGCCCGTTGTCATTCCCGCCGGCGTTGAAGTCAAGGTCGCGGACGGCAACCTTATCACGGTCAAGGGCCCGAAGGGCACCCTGACGCAGAAGCTTGAGCCCACCATGACCATCAAGCAGGAAGGCAGCGAGCTCCACGTTTCCCGTCCGAACGACGAGAAGGAGAACCGCGCCCTGCACGGCCTGACCCGCGCCCTGCTGCACAACATGGTCGTCGGCGTGACCGAGGGCTACAAAAAGGAACTCGATATCAACGGCGTCGGTTACCGTGCCGCCAAGGAGGGCAAGAAGCTCGTCCTGACCATCGGTTACTCTCATCCCGTTGAGGTGGAGGAGATCGACGGTATCACGATCGACGTCCCCAACCCCAACCACATCGTGATCTCCGGCTGCGACAAGCAGAAGGTCGGCCAGTTTGCGGCCGAGGTCCGCGAGAAGCGTCCGCCCGAGCCGTACAAGGGCAAGGGTATCAAGTACACGGATGAGACCATCCGCCGCAAGGTCGGTAAGACCGGCGTGAAGAAATAAGGAGGTGTGCCGAAATGATCAAAAGACCCGATACGAAAGCGCAGCGCTTAAAGCGTCATAAGAGAGTCCGTTCCAAGGTCTCCGGCACGCCCGAAAGACCCCGTCTGAACGTATTCCGCAGCGAGAACAACATCTATGCCCAGATCATCGACGACGTCGCCGGCAACACGCTTGTTGCGGCCTCCTCGCTCGACAAGGAGATCACGGGCAACGGCGGCAACAAGACCGCCGCGCGTGCGGTCGGCAAGCTGATTGCCGAGCGTGCGAAGGCCAAGGGCATCAACACGGTCGTGTTCGACCGCGGCGGCTACCTGTATCACGGCCGCGTGGCAGAGCTGGCCGAGGGCGCCCGCGAGGGCGGTCTGGAATTCTAAGGGAGGAGGAAAATAGAAATGCCCAGATTTGAAAGAGAACAAAGCGAATACATGGAAAAGCTCGTTTTCCTCAACCGCGTTTCCAAGACCGTGAAGGGCGGCCGCGTGGCGAAGTTTTCCGCGCTGATGGTCGTCGGCGACGGCAAGGGCAAGGTCGGCTACGGCCTTGGCAAAGCGGCCGAAGTCCCCGAGGCGATCCGCAAGGGCCTTGAGGCTGCCAAGAAGAACATGATCACCGTCACGCTTGAGGGGACCACCATCCCGCACGAGACCATCGGCGAGTTCGGCGCCGGCCGCGTGCTTCTGAAGCCCGCTCCCGAAGGTACCGGCGTTATCGCCGGCGGCGCGGTGCGTGCGGTCGTCGAGGCCGCGGGCATCAAGGACATCCGTACCAAGTGCCTGCGTTCCAACAACCCCAACAACGTCGTCGGTGCGGCGTTCGAGGGCCTCAAGTCCATGCGCAACGCCGAGCAGGTCGCCAAGATCCGCGGCAAGAGCGTGGACGAGATCAGAGGATAAGGGAGGCAGTGAGACATGGCTAAGTTGAATGTTGAGCTCGTCAAGAGCCTGAACGGCAGACTGGATAAGCACATTGCCACTGCCAACTCGCTGGGCCTTCGCCGCATCGGCGATTCGACCGTCCAGCCCGACAACGACCAGACCCGCGGCAAGATCGCCCAGATCGGCTATCTGCTCAAGGTCACCGAAGTGAAGTAAGGAGGAGATGTCGAAATGAAACTTCATGAACTGTCTCCTGCCGCCGGTTCCACCAAAGAAGCGTTCCGCAAGGGCCGCGGCAACGGCAGCGGCAACGGCAAGACCGGCGGCCGCGGCCACAAGGGCCAGAAGGCGCGCAGCGGCGGCGGCGTCCGCATCGGTTTCGAAGGCGGCCAGATGCCCATGACCCGCACGACCCCGAAGCGCGGCTTTAACAACATCTTCGCCAAGCCCCTTGAGATCATCAACCTCAGCGCGCTCAACCGGTTCGAAGACGGCGAGACCGTCAACGCAGAGGCGCTGCTTGCCAAGGGTATCCTTTCGAAGTGCCAGTACGGCTTCAAGGTGCTCGGCAACGGCTCCGTCAAGAAGAAGGTCACCGTGCAGGCGTCTGCGTTTTCCCAGTCCGCGAAGGAAGCCATCGAAGCGGCTGGCGGAAAGGCAGAGGTGGTCTAAGTGGTCGAAACGATTCGCAAGGCGTGGGGCGTGCCCGAGCTGCGAAAGAAGATCATCTTCACCATTCTGATCCTCTTGATCTTCCGTCTCGGCAACGCGATCCCCGTCCCCTATGTCGATACGGCGAAGCTGAAGGCGACGCTCGACGCCATGAGCACCACGGTGCTGGGCCTGTACAACGTGATGTCCGGCGGCGCGTTCGCGGAGGCCACGGTCTTCGCCCTCGGCGTTCAGCCGTATATCAACAGCTCCATCATCATCCAGCTGCTGACCATCGCCATCCCCGCTCTTGAGCGCCTTGCGCGCGACGGCGGCGAGGCCGGCAAGAAGAAGATCGAGTCCATCACCCGTTACTCCACCGTCGCCATCGCCCTTTTGCAGGGCCTCGGCTACTACTACCTGATGCGCAACTACGGCATCCTTGAGCAGCAGGGCTTCTGGCCCGCGGTGGTCATCATTGTCTCGTTCGTCGCGGGCTCCTCGTTCGTGATGTGGCTGGGCGAACAGGTCAATGAGTTCGGCGTCGGCAACGGTATTTCGATCATCCTGTTCGCGGGCATCATCTCCCGCGTGCCGAACCTGATCTCCGGCGGCAAGTACTACGTCGCGCAGCACGGCAGCATCGGCTGGCTGCATATGGCGCTGCTCGTGGTCGGCATCCTGCTGCTGTTCCTGCTCATCACGCACGTGAACGCCGCGGAGCGCCGCATCCCCGTGCAGTACGCCAAGCGTCAGGTCGGCCGCAAGATGTACGGCGGCCAGGCGTCCACCCTCCCGATGAAGGTGAACATGTCCGGCGTTCTGCCCATCATCTTCGCGCAGAGCATCGCGTCGCTTCCCGCGACGGTCGCGGCGTTCCTGCCGGCTCCCGAGGAGGGCACGTTCGGCTACGCGTTCCTCAACGCGATCGACACCAAGTCGGTTCTTTATTTGGTCATCTATTTCCTGATGATCATCGGCTTCAGCTATTTCTACGCCACCATTCAGTTCAATCCGGTCGAGATCTCCAACAACCTCAAGCGTCAGGGCGGCTTTATCCCCGGCTTCCGTCCGGGCAAGCCCACGTCTGACTTTATTGCGAAGGTGCTCTCGAAGATCACACTGTTTGGCGCCATCTATCTCGGTATCGTTGCCATCGCCCCGCTGATCGTCGGCAAGGCGCTCGGCAACAACATGCTCGCCATCGGCGGTACGTCCGTCATCATCGTGGTCGGCGTCGCACTCGAAACGGTGCAGGCGCTGGAATCCCAGATGCTGATGCGTCAGTACAAGGGCTTCCTTGAGTAAAGGAGAGAGAGATGAATGTGATTTTATTGGGCGCTCCCGGCGCGGGGAAGGGCACACAGGCGGCCATTCTCGCCCGCGAGCTTAACATCCCGACGATCTCCACCGGCAACATCCTGCGCGCCGCGGTCGCGAGCGGCAGTGAGCTGGGACAGAAGGCGAAAGCCTGTATGGAGACCGGCGCGCTGGTGTCCGATGAGATCATCATCGGCATCATCCGCGACCGCCTCGCGCAGAGCGATTGTGCAAACGGGTACATCCTCGACGGTGTGCCCCGCACGATCGCCCAGGCGGAGGCGCTCGAAGAGAACGGAATCAAGTTTGACCGCGTGATTTCCATGGAAATCGCCGACGAGACGATCATGGAGCGCATGAGCGGGCGGCGCGTCTGCCCCAAGTGCGGCGCGACCTACCACGTCGTTGCGGTGCCCCCGAAAAAGGAGGGGATCTGCAACGAGTGCGGCAGCGAGCTGATTACGCGCAAGGATGATGCCCCCGAGACGGTGAAAGCTCGTCTCGCGGTCTATCACAAGGAAACGGAACCCCTCAAGGAGTTTTACCGCTCCCGCGGCGTTCTGGTTCCGGTGGAGGATCATGGCTCCGTCGAGGCCACCTCCGCAGCGATCCTCAAGGCGTTGGGGGAGTGAGCGTATGATCACCCTCAAATCGGCGCGAGAGATCGAATTGATGCGCAGGGCGGGAAAAATTACCGCGGCTGCCCGTGCCTTGGCAGGGGAAATGGTAAAGCCCGGCGTAACAACCCGAGAGATCGACAAAGCAGTGTACCAATTCATCAAATCGCAAGGCGCTGAGCCGTCGTTCCTGAATTACAACGGCTACCCCGCCAGCGCGTGCATCTCCGTCAACGACGAGATCATCCACGGCATCCCCGGCAAACGGGTGCTGCAGGAGGGCGACATCGTCAGCGTGGACGTGGGCGCGTACATCGGCGGGTTCCATGGCGACTGCGCGGCCACCTACGCCTGCGGAAAGATTTCCGACGAGGCGCAGAGGCTCATCGACGTGACGCGGCAGAGCTTTTTCGAGGGCATCAAGTTTGCCCGCGAGGGCTACCGCATCTCGGACATCGGGCACGCGGTGCAGGAATATGTGGAGGCGAACGGATTCTCCGTTGTGCGCGAGTATGTCGGCCACGGCGTCGGCAGAAACATGCACGAGGCGCCCGAGGTGCCGAACTACGGCGCGCCGGGCCACGGCCCCAAACTCCTGCGCGGCATGACGATCGCGGTCGAGCCGATGGTCAACGCGGGCACGGCGGACATCCGCCAGATGCCGGACGGCTGGACCGTCCGGACGGCGGACGGCAAGTACGCCGCGCACTATGAAAACACGGTCCTCATCACGTCCGGCGAACCGGAGCTTCTGACGGTTCCCGCACCCTGAGGTGAGTGCCATGGAAATCGAAAAAGCGCATCTGGTCGAAGCGACTGCCGGACGCGAAAAGGGCAAGCCCTTCTTCGTCCTTGAGACCGACGGGGAGTACGTCTTCCTCGCGGACGGCAAGAGCCGGCGCGTCGAGGCACCGAAGCGGAAAAAGCGAAAGCACGTCCGCTTCCTCACGCTTACCGAAGGCCGCGTCGTGGAAAAGATCAGAGAAAACGAACGAATCACCAACAGCGAACTTCGCAAAGCCATCGCCGCCTACAGCGGCACAGACAATTCCGACCAGGAGGGATAACACTTGGCAAAATCCGACATGATCGAAGTGGAAGGCACGGTCGTCGAGTCCCTGCCCAACACCACATTCCAGGTAGACATCGGAAACGGGCACACGATCCTCGCCCACATTTCCGGCAAGCTCAGAATGAATTTCATTAGGATCCTGCCCGGTGACAAGGTTACGGTGGAGATGTCCCCCTACGACCTTACCCGCGGTCGGATCACATGGCGTACCAAGTAACTTAGGACAGGATAAATGGAGGTTCCAACATGAAAGTAAGACCGTCCGTGAAGCCCATGTGCGAGAAGTGCAAGATCATTCGCCGCAAAGGCCGTGTCATGGTCATCTGCGAGAATCCGAAGCACAAGCAGCGCCAGGGCTGAGAGAATTGGAGGTAAAAGAGAATGGCACGTATTGCCGGTATTGACCTGCCGAAGGACAAGCGCATTGAGATCGGCTTGACCTACATCTACGGCATTGGCAGAAAGAGCGCCTGCGACATCCTCGAAAAAGCTGGCGTCAACCCCGATACCCGCGTCAAGGATCTCACCGACGCGGAGGAAGCGAAGCTGCGTGAGGTCATCGACCACGGCTACATCGTCGAGGGCGACCTGCGCCGCCAGACCGCGCTGGACATCAAGCGCCTGAGCGAGATCGGCTGCTATCGCGGCACCCGTCATCGCCGCGGCCTGCCTGTCCGCGGCCAGCGCAGCAAGACCAACGCGCGCACCCGCAAGGGCCCCAAGAAGACCATCGCGAACAAGAAGAAGTAAGGAGGGAGAATTTTAAATGGCTACTGCTAAGTCTGCTGCCGGCGGCAAGAAGGTCGTCCGCCGTCGTCGCGAGAAGAAGAACGTAGAACGCGGTCAGGTCCATATCCGTTCTTCCTTCAACAATACCATGGTCACCGTGACCGATTCCCAGGGCAACGCCCTTTCCTGGGCTTCCTCGGGCGGCCTCGGTTTCCGTGGCAGCAAGAAGTCCACTCCGTTCGCCGCGCAGAGCGCCGCCGAGACGGCCGCCACCGCCGCCATGGAGCATGGCCTCAAGAGCGTCGAGGTCTTTGTCAAGGGCCCCGGCCAGGGCCGTGAAGCCGCGATCCGCGCCCTTCAGGCCGTCGGCCTTGAGGTCACGATGATCAAGGACGTCACCCCCATCCCGCACAACGGCTGCCGTCCCCCGAAGCGCCGCCGCGTCTGATAAGAAGGAGGAAAAGATACAATGGCTAAGAATACTCAGCCCATCGTGAAGCGCTGCAGAGCGCTGGGCATTTCTCCTGCGGCTATGGGCTATACCGGTAAGACCAAGAGCGAAAGCAACCGCAATCCCAAGGGTCAGATGCGCCGTAAGCAGAGCGAATATGCCCTCCAGCTCAACGAGAAGCAGAAGGTCAAGTTCGTCTACGGCATTCTGGAAAAGCAGTTCCGCGAGTATTACGAGAAGGCCGCCGTGGCCCCCGGTCAGACCGGCGAAGTGATGCTCAGCACCATCGAGCGCAGACTTGACAACGTCGTGTACCGTCTCGGCTTCGCCATGACCCGCCGTGAGGCGCGTCAGGCGGTCAACCACGGCCACTTCACCGTCAACGGCAAGCGCGTCAACATCCCGTCCTATCTCGTGAAGGTCGGCGACGTGATCGAGGTTTCGGAGAAGAGCCGTTCCTCCGTCATGTTCAAGCGCCTCACCGGCGAGGATGCGCCCGTCTTTACCGTGCCGACCTGGCTCGAGCGCGAGAAGAACACCCTCAAGGGCAAGGTCGTTCGCATGCCCGCCCGCGAGGATATCGACCTCCCGATCGAGGAGCACCTGATCGTCGAGTTGTACTCGAAGTAATCGGGGGAAACCCTCACCACGCGTATTTTATCAATGCGGCTCACGCCGCGTTGATAAACCCCAATGCCTTTGTTTGCGCAGCCGCGGACAATGGCAAAAATGATTAAGGAGGGTAACTGCTTTGGTTGAAATTGAAAAGCCCCAGATCGAGTGCATTGAAGACCCGGAAAACAGCACCTACGGCAAATTCGTCGTCGAGCCGCTCGAACGCGGCTACGGCATCACGCTCGGCAACGCGCTGCGCCGCATTCTGCTCTCGTCCCTGCCCGGTACGGCAGCTACCACGATCAAGATCGCAGGCGTGCAGCACGAGTTCTCCACCGTCCCCGGCGTCAAGGAGGACGTGACGGAGATCGTGCTCAACATCAAGGGCCTGATCGCCAAGCTCGACGGCGCGGAGACCGTTAAGACCGTTTATATCGAGGCCGTCGGCCCCTGCGAGGTCACCG
>CAMVGI010000030.1 GCA_947166955.1 uncultured Clostridia bacterium
GCGGAGCTCAGGGAGAACTATGAAAAGGACTCCCGCACCCGCGCCTTTGAGTCAGAGTGGCTGAAAAAGACGGTCTATTTTCTCTGCCTCCCGTTTACACTCTACCATCTCGCGTATGCCTCCGGCATCCGTGCGCTCCAGATGGTCAACATCAAGCACCACGCGATCCACGTGGGAATGATCCTCGTGCTGGGCTTCGCGCTGTATCCCGCATTCAAAAAGTCGAGCCGCAAAAAGATCGCGTGGTACGACTGGCTTTTCATCGCGCTGTCCGCCGTGATGCCGGTGTATGTGTTCGTGCGCTATCCGGTGTTTATTTCCACCGGCTTTCAGGGCGAGACCATCGACATCATCTTCGGCACGGCGCTCATCTTGCTCGTGCTGATCTGCTCCCGCCGACTGAGCGGCTGGGCGCTGCCGATCCTGTCGGTCATCTTCCTGGTCTACGCGATGTACGGACGTTCGTTCCCGGGCATCTTCAAGCACCGCGGCTACACCTGGCACCGCATCGTCACCTATCTGACGACGGATGTGTACGGCATCTACGGTACGTCCATCAAGGTCGCGGCGACGTATATCGTGCTGTTCATCATCTTCGGCGAGGTGATGAACAAGTGCGGTATGGGACAGTTCTTCAACGACATCGCCAACGCGCTTGCGGGACACACCAAGGGCGGTCCCGCGAAGGTCGCGGTGCTGGCCTCCGGCTTCCTCGGTTCGATCAACGGCTCGGCGGTGGCGAATGTTGTGACCACGGGTACGTTTACCATCCCGCTGATGAAGAAGACCGGCTACTCCAAGGAGTTTGCCGGCTCCGTCGAGGCGACCGCCTCCGTCGGCGGGCAGCTGCTGCCGCCGATCATGGGCGCGGCGGCGTTCGTGATGGCGGAAACACTGGGCGTCAAATACGCCGCGATCATCAAGGCGGCCGTTATCCCCGCCCTGATCTACTACCTCGGCATCATTATCCAGGTGCAGATGCGCGCGACGAAGGATCATCTCGACGGGCTGCCCAAGGACCAGATGCCGAAGGTCAAGGAGGTCATGAAGGCGCGCGGACACCTGCTCATTCCCATCGTGTTCCTGCTCTATATGCTCATCTTCAGCGGCGTGACCGTGATCCGCGGCGCGTTCTGGACCATCATCGTCACCATCGTTGTGGCGGAGCTGCGCCCGATAAGCCGCATGAGTCTCAAGGATATCTGCGACGCGTTTGTCGCCGGCGCGAAGTCCACCGTCTCCGTGGCGATGGCGTGCGCCTGCGTCGGTATCATCGTCGGCGTCTGCGGCATGACGGGCTTCGCGCTCAACGTCGCCCACGCCATTATCAGCATCGGCGAGCAGAGTTTGATGCTCACACTGCTCTTCACGATGGTCACCTGCATGATCCTCGGCATGGGGCTTCCGTCTATCCCGTCGTATCTCATCACGGCGACCATTGCGGCGCCTGCGCTCGTCGAGCTGGGACAGCCGGACATCGCGGCGCATATGTTCTGCTTCTACTTCGCCATGTTTGCAAACCTCACGCCTCCGGTGGCGCTGGCGTCCTTTGCGGCGGCGGGGCTTTCCGGCGGCAGTCCGATGAAAACGGGCTGGCAGTCGGTGCGCCTTGCGCTTGCGGGCTTCATCGTGCCGTTCATGTTCGTCTACAATCCGCAGCTGCTGCTGGAGCAGGTCACCTGGCTGACCGGCATTCAGGTGGTCGTGACCGCCTGCGCGGGCGTCGTTCTGATCGCCGCCGCGGTGGAGGGCTATCTCTGCGGAAAGATGAATGTCGTGCTGCGCGTGATCGCGGGCGTCGGCGCGTATCTGCTGATCGACAGCGGCCTTGTTACCGACCTCGCGGGCGTTGCCTGCCTCGCGGTGATCCTGCTGGCGCAGAAGCTGGTGTTCAACAAAAACAAGCCGCAGGCAAAAACGGCTTGACAGAAACGTTTTTTCATAAAGAAACTGCCTCGGCGTTTGCGAGCCGGGGCGTTTCCTCTTTCCAAACGGAACGAAGTCTGCTATAATTAATGGGAAAAGTGAAAAAGGCGATCGAGACCAATCAAATAAATACTAAAAGGGGAGATGCCGTTTGTCAAGACTCGACATTATGACACCGTCCCGCGCGCAGACCGTCATCGACGGGCTGTACCGTGACGTGGAGCGCCGCATTGCCGCGAGCCCGCCGGGACTATGTCCGGTGGACCTTGCGAAGAATTTCCTGACCCTGTGCCACGCGCAGACCTGCGGCAAGTGCGTCCCCTGCCGCATCGGCCTGGGCCAGCTTGCCGCGCTGATGGAGCAGGTGCTCGACGGCAAGGCGACGGAGGACACCGTCGGCATCATCGAGCGCACGGCGCGCACGATCGTCAACACCGCCGACTGCGCCATCGGGCGCGACGCCGCGCGGCTCGTGCTGGACGGGCTTGCGGGCTTCCGCGACGACTATGAGGAGCATGTGAAGCATCATCGCTGCCTCGGCGCGGCGCAGAACCCCGTTCCCTGCGTGGCGCTGTGTCCCGCAGGCGTTGACATCCCGGGCTATGTGACGCTGGTGAAGTACGGGCGCTATCAGGACGCGGTGCGGCTCATCCGCAAGGACAACCCGTTCCCGACCGCCTGCGCCTACATCTGCGAGCATCCCTGCGAGGCGCGCTGCCGCCGCAACATGATCGACGACGCGGTCAACATCCGCGGTCTCAAGCGCTATGCCGTGGACGAGGCGGGCGAGGTGCCGAATCCGCCGCGCGCGGAGGCGACCGGAAAGCGCGTCGCCGTCATCGGCGGCGGCCCCGGCGGTCTGTCGGCGGCGTACTACCTCTCGCTGATGGGGCATGAGGTCGTGGTCTACGAAAAGCGCAAAAAACTCGGCGGAATGCTGCGCTACGGCATTCCCGCCTATCGTTTGCCGCGCGAGAAGCTGGACGCGGAGATCGCGTCGATCCTCTCCGTTGGGATCAAGGTGCATACGGAAGTCGACGTCGGCACGGAGATCACCTTCGACGCGCTGCAGAAGCAGTACGACGCGCTCTACATCTCCATCGGCGCGCATACGGACAAGAAGACCGGCATCGAGGGCGAGGACGCCGACGGCGTCGTGTCCGCGGTCGAGCTGCTGCGCGGCATCGGCGACGATGAATATCCGGATTTCACCGGGAAGAACATCGTTGTGATCGGCGGCGGCAACGTCGCCATGGACGTCTGCCGCAGCAGCGTGCGCCTCGGCGCGAAGAACGTCTCCTGCGTCTATCGCCGCCGCAAGGCGGATATGACCGCGCTCGCGGAAGAAGTGGAGGGCGCCGTCGCGGAGGGCGTCGAGATGGTGACGCTGGAGGCTCCCGTCCGCATCGAGACCGACGCGAGCGGCAAAGCGGTCGCGCTGTGGACGCAGCCGCAGATCATCGGCGAGATGGACAAGGTGGGGCGTCCCCGTCCGGAAAAGGCAAAGCGCGCCGAGCGCCGCATTCCCGCCGACCTGATCGTCGTGGCGATCGGGCAGGGCATCGAGGCACACGGCTTTGACTCCGGCAAGATCGCCATCAAGCGCGGCGCGCTGGTCGCCGAGACCAGCGGGCAGATCGAGAACATGGACGGCGTGTTTGCCGGCGGCGACTGCGTGACAGGGCCGGCGACCGTCATCCGCGCCATCGCGGCGGGCAAGGTCGCGGCGGCGAATATCGACGAATACCTGGGCTTTCGCCACGAGATCGACGTCGGCGTGGACGTGCCGACGCCGCGTCTCAACAACAAGCCGCCGCACGGACGCATCAACACCACCGAGCGCGACGCGGCGGAGCGCAAGGGAGATTTCCGCTGCATCGAGTGCGGCTTTACGGACGAGGAAGCGTACAACGAGGCGTCGCGCTGCCTGCGCTGCGACCACTTCGGCTACGGCGTATTCAGAGGAGGGAGGACGGGAACATGGTAACTCTGACCATCGACAACAAAAGCGTGACCGTTCCTGAGAACACGACCATCCTCGAAGCGGCGAAAAGCGTCAACATCAACATCCCCACGCTCTGCTACCTCAAGGACCTCAACGAGATCGCGGCGTGCCGCATCTGCTGCGTCGAGGTCGAGGGCATGGAGCGCCTTGTTCCCGCCTGCGACAACGTGGTCGCGGACGGCATGGTGGTTTATACCAACAGCAAAAAGGTGCGCGAATCCCGCCGCACCAATCTGCGGCTGCTGCTCTCCCAACACGACGTGAGCTGCACGAACTGCCCCCGCAGCGGCAACTGCACGCTGCAAAGCCTCGCCAACGACTTCAATATGCGCGGGACATACTTCCCCAAGCAGCTTCGCCGTGACGCGGTCGACCACTCGACGCCGCTCGTGCGCGAAAACGACAAGTGCGTCAAGTGCCTGCGCTGCATTCAGGTCTGCGATAAGATACAGACGGTCGGAATATGGGACCTGCTCGGCACCGGTTCGCGCGTGCAGGTGAACGTGTCCGGCAACCGCGGCATCGCGGAGAGCGAATGCACCTACTGCGGACAGTGCGTGACGCATTGTCCGACCGCCGCGCTGCGCGAGCGGGACGATACGGGGCTCGTATTCGACGCCATCGACGAGCCGGGCGTCGTTACCGTGGTGCAGGTCGCGCCCGCCGTGCGCACCGCGTGGGCGGAGTATTTCGGACTCGATCCTGCGTTTGCGACGCCGAAGCGTATGGCGGCGGCGCTGCGCGCCATCGGCTTCGACTATGTGTTCGACACCGACTTTGCCGCCGACCTCACCATCATGGAGGAGGGCAGCGAATTCATCGAGCGCTTCACGCACAAGGAACAGTACCGCTGGCCGATGTTCACCTCCTGCTGCCCCGGGTGGGTGCGCTTCCTCAAATCGCAGTATCCGGAGCTGACGGCGAACCTCTCCACGGCGAAATCTCCGCAGGCGATGTTCGGCGCGGTTGCCAAGAGCTATTTCGCCGAAAAGATCGGCATCGCGCCGGAGAAGCTGTTCGTTGTGTCCGTGATGCCCTGCATCGCCAAGAAGGCGGAGTGCGCGATTCCGACGCTTACCGACGCGTGCGGCAAGCCGGACGTGGACGTGAGCATCACGACGCGCGAGCTGAACATCATGATGCGCGCCAACCACATCGACCCGCGCTATCTGGACGAGGAGGCGTTCGACAGCCCGCTCGGCTCCGGCACGGGCGCGGCGGTCGTCTTCGGCGCGACGGGCGGCGTGATGGACGCGGCGCTTCGCAGCGCCCATTACCTCGTCACGGGCAAGAACCCCGACCCCGACGCGTTCCACGCCGTGCGCGGCGCGAAAGCGTGGAAGGAGGCGACGTTCTCCATTCCCGGCGCGGGCGACGTGCGCGTCGCCGTCGTCAGCAGCCTCGGCGCGGCGCGGAAGCTGATCGAGGCGATCCGGCGCGGCGAAGCGGAATACGATTTCGTGGAGGTCATGGCATGTCCGGGCGGCTGCGCGGGCGGCGGCGGACAGCCCATCCACGACGGTTCGGAACCGGCGGATGAACGCGGGAAGATCCTCTGGCGGCTCGATGCGGCAAGCGAACTGCGTTACTCGCACGAGAACCCCGACGTGCAGGCGCTGTATCGCGATTATCTCGGCAAGCCGCTGGGCGAGAAGTCGCACCACCTGCTTCATACCGACCATCTGGCCTGGGATATGCCGCCGGGAGGCGGCGAGTGAAGCGGCAACGTCGCACCGAGAATGCTGCCGCTCCGTGATGGCGGCTAAGACCGCTCAAACCGCACCGCAGACTTGCCAAGTCTGCGGTGCGGTGCCGAGTAAAAAGACAGGCAAGGTAAGAAGAATGAAGCAAACGTGGTTTGGCTGGCTGCTCGCCGCCTGTGTGCTGCTTTCCGGCTGCGCAGCCAAAACGGAATCAACTCTTGAGCGGTATCGGAGCACGATCATTGCGCTTCACGATTCCGGCGGAGCGGATCGCTTTGCGCTGGTCCATGTGGACGGAGACGACGTTCCGGAGCTGGCGGCGGTCAGCTCGGAGGGCGCGTGGGACAAGGAACAGGTGTTTCTCTATACGCTCGACGGCGATAAGCCCGTGCTGATCGTGAGCGACATTGGTCCCGGCATGGAAGGCCATTCCGTCGCTTTTGACGAGGGTGAGAACTTCGTTGTGCGCAGCGGTGCGGTGACGGGAGACCGGCGGCTCTGCTTCGCGCTCGGCGCGAACGGACCGGAACAGGTCCTCTCTCTGGAATGGAGCCAGGATCCCGCCGATCCCGACGTCATTGTCTACTCTGTCAACGGTCGGGAGGTCGATGAAGCGCATTATCTCGCGCAGGCGGGGGAGGTTATCGCTTCGCACGACACGATGATACGGCTGGATATTGAAGAAATGAGCGTCGTTTCTCTAAGCCTTGAAAACGGGTGCATTATGGAGACCGTCGTGGGCACGGCGCCTTATCGGTCGTTTGAAGAAATCTTGGGAGACGGAACCGGAGGTGTACGGTATGGACATTGAAATCCTTCTTGTTCTACAGCAGTTCAGGGAAGGCGCGGGCGCCTTCTTCACGAGCTTTTTCCTCAAGATGAGTTATATCGGGGAAATGGCTGTTGTGCTGGCTATCATAGCGGAGATCTACTGGTGCGTAAACAAGGAATTCGGGAATTATCTTCTGATGGGCTGGAGCGGCAACCGAATCGTAAACGGCCTGTTGAAGGTAACGGCTTGTGTTTATCGCCCGTGGATCCGGGATGCCCGTGTCATCCCAGACAGTGAAGCACAGATAACAGCCACAGGTTACTCTTTTCCCAGCGGACACAGCATGAATGCTGCGTCGCTGTACGGCGGAGGGGCTATCCGGAAGGACCTGCCCCGGGTGCTGCGCGTCGTACTTGGCCTGATTGCCGCACTGATCGCGTTCAGCCGCAATTATCTGGGCGTACATACACCGCAGGATGTTTTGGTGGGCATGGCGGTCGGCCTGCTTGTCATGTGGCTGACCGGCAAACTGATGAAATGGGTTGAGGCGCATCCTGAAAAGGATATCACGGTAATGTGCATCGGCATCGGAATTGCCGCTGCTGTGGCAGTGTTTGCCGCACTGAAGTCTTATCCGGAAGACAGAGACGCAGCCGGGAAACTGCTGGTGGACGGTGCGAAAATGGCCAACGATACGTTCAAAGGCGTCGGTTGGGCCATCGGCTATCTGACCGGCTGGGTGCTGGAAAGACGGTTCGTCGGTTTCTCGACTGACGTTCCGATGGCGACGAGGGTCACACGGTTTGTGACGGGCCTGCTCGGCTTTTATGCAGTCAGCCTGATTTTTGTGCCTCTGATCAAGAATGGGATCCCCGGGGCTGCAGGTGCGATCGCATCCTGCTTTCTTCAGATGTTTTATGTCTCTTTCCTTTTCCCGTGGTGCTTAAAACGAATTTGAAGCAAGCATCGAAAAGAAGGCTGTCGTCCCGTCAATCACGGACATCTTTGTGGAGGAGAACGTAATGAAAAACGGAAAGATGCCGGACCCGAATACGATTCATCCGATAGCCGGATATGAAAAAGAGATCTATGTTAAACCTGCGATTTCAAATATCATGGTCGGAGAGTTCACTTATATCGCGGATTCCGACTTCGAAAGCCACGTTACGCACCACTATGAATGGATCGGGGACAAACTCATTATCGGCAAATTCTGTCAGATCGCGGCGGGCGTGGAGTTCGTTATGAACGGCGCCAACCACCAGATGAACGCGGTATCCACCTTTCCGTTCTACACACTTGAAGGGTGGGACATGAAACCGCCGAAAGATTCCGATCTGCCGATCAAGGGCGATACCGTCATCGGAAACGACGTATGGATCGGGCAAAACGCGGTCATTCTCCCCGGCGTTCATATCGGAGACGGCGCAATAATAGGCGCGAACAGCGTCGTGGGCAGCGACGTCGAACCGTACACGATCGTTGTCGGAAACCCCGCAAGACAATTGAGAAAACGCTTTGATGAGGAATTGAGGGCAATGCTGTTGGAATTCCGCTGGTGGGACAAGAGCATAGAAGAGATCAACGCGCTTATTCCGTATCTCACTTGCGGCGATTTGGAAAAAGTCAAGGCGGAAATAGAAAAGAGACTGGGCTGACAGAGTCGAGCTTGCGGGGATATCGCCATGCCGGAGCTTATAGAGGAGTTGCAACATGAGAAGAAAAGAACGCGAAGTGACTGACATCGACAATATTCTGCGAATCGTTGACACCGCAAAGATTCTGCATCTCGGGATGTTTGATTCCGGGTATCCTTACGTCCTTCCCCTCCACTACGGATATGAATATACGGACAAGACTCTCATCTTTTATCTGCATAGCGCAAGAGAAGGACATAAGCTGGACCTGATCAGAGCCAATCCCAATGTATGTGTTGAGATGGAGTGCGATGTTGAGCTTATTTCCGGCGGAGAAACGCCCTGTAAATACGGAGCGGCATTTGCATCTGTAATCGGACGCGGTCATGCGGAAGTGGTCAAAGATGTGCAGGAGAAAATCAGGGGGCTTTCTCTGCTGATGAAGAATCAGACTGCACGGGATTTTATTATCAACGACCAAATGGCGTCAACGGTAGAAGTCATCAAGGTCGTTGTATCGGAATTCAGCGCCAAATCCAGACCAATATGAAGGATGGAAGAGAGTAGACAGGAAGAAGATATGAACAAGAGCGAACTGTTTGAATCCGTGCATCCGGCAAAGGCGCTGTCCGTTATGGCATTGCCGACGGTCGCCAGCCAAGTCATTGTTCTGCTCTACAATCTGGCGGACACATGGTTCATCGGACGCACCGATGACCCTTATATGATCGCCGCGTCGTCGCTGGTGCTGACCGTTTACCTCGCCGTAGTGGCGCTGGCAAACGTATTCGGCGTCGGCGGAAGCAGTCTGATGGTGCGCCTGATGGGCGAAAAACGCGAGGCGGAAGCGCGACGCGTGGCCTCTTACAGTATCGCCGCCTCGATCATGGCGGCTTTGGCATTCTCGCTGCTGACCCTCGTTTTCATGAGCCCGCTGCTGCATCTGCTGGGCGCCAGCGAGAACACCTTTCGATATGGGCGGCAGTATCTTCTCGCAACGACCGTGGTCGGAGCGCTCCCGACCGTTCTGGCGATGGACATGCCGATGCTCCTGCGCAATGCGGGTTATTCCAGAGAGGCGGGCTTCGGCGTCGCCTTGGGCGGCGTCTTGAATATCCTGCTCGACCCGCTTTTTATGTTTGTTCTTC
>CAMVGI010000031.1 GCA_947166955.1 uncultured Clostridia bacterium
CGAGCTGCCCGAGTTCCCGCGCGACGTGCTCGAAGCGCTGCGCGCGCCCATCGAGGACGGCGAGGTGACGATCACGCGCGCCTCCGGCTCGGTGACGCTGCCGAGCCGCTTCATGCTCGTCGGCGCGATGAACCCCTGCCGCTGCGGCTGGTACGGGCATCCCTCGGGGCGCTGCACCTGCACGGAGGCGCAGGTGAAAAAGTACGTCGAGAAAATCAGCGGCCCCATGCTCGACCGCATGGACCTTCACGTCAACGTCCCCAGCGTCGAATTCGAGGCGATGCGCCGCCGCAGGCAGGAGGAAAGCTCCGCGGAGGTGCGCGCGCGCGTCAACGCGGCGCGCGAGGTGCAAAAAGCGCGCTTCGCGGGCACGGAGATCACGTGCAACGCGCAGATGACCCCCGCGATGGTGGGGCAGTACTGCAAGCTGGACGCCGCGGGCGAAAAGCTGCTCAAAAACGCCTTCGAGCGCCTCGGCCTCACGGCGCGCAGCCACGACCGGCTGCTGCGCGTGGCGCGCACGATCGCCGACCTCGACGGCGAAGCGGACGTCGGCGCGGCCCAGCTCGCCGAGGCGATCCAATACCGCAACACCGACATTTTGAAAGGCGCCACCTGATATGGAAATGATACTGTGCAAGCTCGGCGAGGTCATTTTGAAGGGCCTCAACCGCCGCAGCTTTGAGGACAAGCTCCTCTCCAACCTCCGCCGCCGCGTGTCGCGGTGCGGCAATTTCCGCGTTTACTCCAAGCAGTCCACCATCTACGTCGAGCCGACGAACGACGAGTGCGACTTAGCCGGCGCGTTCAACGCCTGCCGTCAGGTCTTCGGCGTGGTCGCGGTCTCGCGCGCGCTGCCGTGCGAGAAAAACGTGCAGGCCATTTTGAACACGGCGAAGACCTATCTCGCGGACGAGCTTGCCGCGGCGAAGTCGTTCAAGGTCGAGAGCAAGCGCGCGGACAAGACCTTCCCGCTCACGTCCATCGAGCTTTCGCAGCAGGTCGGCGGCGCCTTGCATCAGGCGTTCCCCCACCTGACGGTCGACGTCCACGACCCCGAGCTGACCGTGTTTCTGGAGGTGCGCGACGATTCCGCGTTTGTCCACGGCCCCGCCGTCTCCGGCGCGGGCGGGCTGCCGCTCGGCATGGGCGGGACGGCGGTGACGCTGCTCTCCGGCGGCATCGACTCCCCCGTTTCCTCGTGGATGATGGCAAAGCGCGGCGTCGCGCTGGAACCGGTGCACTTCTTCTCCCCGCCCTACACCTCGGACGCGGCGAAGGACAAGGTCGTTTCGCTCGCGCGCGAGCTGGCCCCGTGGTGCGGGCGGATGCGCCTGCAGATCGTGCCGTTCACCGAAATTCAGGAGGAGATCCGCCGCAATTGCCCCGAGGATTTCTTCACGCTCGTCATGCGCCGCTTTATGATGCGCATTGCCGAGCGGTGCGCGGACGAGATCCGCGCGAAGTCCATCGTCACGGGCGAGTGTCTCGGACAGGTCGCGAGCCAGACGATGGAGGCGCTTCGCTGCACGGAGGACGTGGTGACGCTGCCCGTGCTGCGCCCGCTCATCGGCATGGACAAGGAGGAGATCGTCCGCGTTTCGCGCCGCATCGGCACGTTCGACACGTCGATCCTGCCCTATGAGGACTGCTGCACGGTCTTCACCCCGCGCCATCCCAAGACCAAACCGCATCTCGACGAGGTGCGCGAGGCGGAGGCGGCGCTCGACGTGGAAGCGCTGTGCGCGCGCGCGATGGAAAACCGCGAATTCATTCGCATCAAGCTGTAATTCAGGAGGGTTCGTATGGCGCACAAGGCAGAACTGATCGCCGTCGGCACGGAGATACTCCTCGGCAACATCGCCAACACCGACGCGCAGATATTGTCCGAAAAGCTCGCGGAGCTTGGCATCGACGTTTTGTATCACACGGTCGTGGGCGACAATCCGAAGCGTCTGCGCGAGGCGCTGGAGCTTGCGAGAGGGCGCGTCGACATCATCATCACGACCGGCGGGCTGGGGCCGACCTACGACGACCTCACCAAGCAGACCATCTGCGAGACCTTCGGGCGCAAAAACGTGCTGCATCCGGAGCTGGAAACGTGGCTGCGGGAGCTGTTCGCCGCGCGCGGACGCCCCATGGCGGAGAGCAATCTCCAGCAGGCGTATCTGCCGGAGAACTGCACCGTTTTTGAAAACCACAACGGCACCGCGCCGGGCTGCGCGTTCTGCGAGGGCGGCGTACACGTTCTGATGCTGCCCGGCCCGCCGCACGAGTGCAAGCTGATGTTCGAAACGGGCGCGGAGGCGTATCTGCGCGCGCTCTCGGACGGCGTGATCGTCTCGCACACGCTGCGCGTGTACGGCAAGGGCGAGAGCGACATGGAAAGCCTGCTGCGAAGCCGGATCGAGAAGATGACGAACCCCACCGTCGCGCCCTACGCCAAGCCCGACGAGTGCATGCTGCGCGTCACCGCGAAGGCGGAGAGCCGCGAAGCGGCGGAGGCGATGCTCGCGCCCGTCGTGGACGAGGTGATGGACGTCGTGGGCGAATGGGTCTACGGCGTGGACGTGGACAGCCTCGAAGCCGTCTGCCTCGACGCGCTCAAGCGCCGCGGCAAAACGCTCGCCGCGGCGGAAAGCTGCACCGGCGGCCTGATCGCCAAACGCCTGACCGACGTGCCCGGCGCGAGCGCGGCGTTCCTTGGCGGCGTGGTGAGTTATACAAATGGTGTAAAAGCCAATGTTTTAAACGTTCCGCAATCACTTTTGGACGAGTACGGCGCGGTCTCCGAGCCGGTGGCGCGCGCGATGGCGGAGGGCGCGAGGGCGCTCACCGGCGCGGATTACGCGCTCGCGGTCACGGGTCTCGCGGGGCCGGACGGCGACGATCGCGGCAACCCCGTGGGGCTTGTCTACATCGCGCTCGCATCGTCCGACGGCACGACGGTGCGCGAGTGCCGCTTCGGCAGGCGCACGCGCGAACACATCCGCCAGCAGTCGGCGAACACGGCGTTCGACATGCTGCGCAGGGCGCTGGGATAAGGGCCCATGGAATACATTGACTATGCGCATTGGCCGCGAAAAGCGGTCTTCGACCACTTTTCCGCCTGCTCGGACCCGTTTTACTCCGTCACCTATCGGCAGGACGTGACGGCGCTCGTCGATCACTGCAAGGCGCGCGGGCTTTCGTTCTATCTCTCGCTCGTGTGGCTGTGCACAAAGGCGCTCAATTCCGTGGAAAACTTCCGCTATACCCTCGACGGCGGGCGTGTCGCGCTGCTTGCGGAGCGTATCCCGAGCTTCTGCGACCTAAAGGACGGCAGCGAGCTGTTCCACATCGTAACGCTCCCCGCGGGGGACGACATGGCGGCGTTCTGCGCCGCGGCGAAGGCGAAAAGCGCCGCGCAGACGGTCTTTCTCGACCAAACGAGCGAGGGCGCGTCGCTCATCTACTTCTCCTGCGCGCCGTGGCTCGATCTGACGGCGCTGACAAACGAGTGCGACTTCGACGCCGGCGACGCGATCCCCCGCGTCGCGTGGGGCAGATACGTCGGGGAAAACGGACGCAAAACGCTCGGCCTGTCGCTGGAGGTCAACCACCGCTTCGTCGACGGGTACCACATCGGCAGGTTTGCGGAGGAGCTGACCAATTTGATCACCTCGCTCGCGTAGGCGCTCACCGTAAGAAAAAAGGACGGCTTCAGCCGTCCTTTTTCTGCGTTATTCTGCTTTCGCGTTCTGCTTGTTCCGGTCGTACGCGACGACGACGCGGCGGTTCGGCTCGGTGCCGATGGAGAACGTGGAGATGTCCTTCGCATCCTGCAGCGCCGTGTGGATGACGTGGCGCTCGTAGGCGTTCATCGGCTCAAGCGTTACGTTCTTGCGGTACTTGACGACCTTCGCGGCGACCTTGTCCGCAAGGCGCTCGAGGCTCTGCTCGCGCTTTTCGCGATAGCCCTCGGCGTCGACCTGGATGCGGGCGCGGCTGCGCTCGCCGCTGCGGTTGACCGCATAGCTCGCAAGCTGCTGGATCGCGTCGAGCGTTTCGCCGCGGCGGCCGATCAGAGCGCCGAGCTTCTCGCCCTCCAGAATGACCTTGTAGCGGTTCTTCTCGACCTCGTAGACCTTGACCTCCGCGTCGCTCTCCATGTGCCGGAGAAGTCCGGTGAGGAACGTGCGGATCTGCTCGGCCTTTTCGTCGTGGACCTCCTCGCCGAGCTGGACCGGCGCGGCCTTCGGCTCGCGGCGGGGCTTGTCCTCGCGCGGCTTCTTCTCGCGCGGTTCGGCGCTCTTTTTGCCTTCGCCCTTGTTCTGCAGCACCTCGGGCGCGAAGTCCTTGGGCAGCTCGACCTTCGCGGCGTTCTTCTTCGCCTCGGCGGCGCGGCGCTCCTTTTCGGCCTTGCGCTCGGCCTCCTCCGCCTCGCGCTCCTCCTTGCTCTTGCGCTGCTCGGGACGGAAGCTCTGCTTTTCCTCCTTGGGCTCGGGGCGGCCGTCGTCATAGCTCACGCGCACGGTCGCGAGCGTCGCGCCGATGCCGAGAAAGCCCGGCTTCGCGCGCTCGATGATCTCGACGGAAACGTCGTCGCGGTCCCTGCCCAGCTGGGCAAGCGCCTTCTCGATGGCTTCTTCCTCCGTCTTGCCCGATACGTCGATATATAACATCATGGTAAGGGTTTCTCCTTATTTTATCGTATTACTCGTCCTTGTAGCGTTCGGGGTCGTAGGAGCGCCCGCGCGCGTAGGGACGGTCGCCGAGGCGGCCGGCTTCGGACGTGGAAGCGCCCTTCTTCTCCGAGGACTTCTTCTGCTGCGGCTTTTGCTGCTTCTGGGGCGCCTTGCCCTTTGCCGCGGCCTCCTGATAGGCGCGCTGCTGCTCGCGGGCCGCCATCATCTTGGCGACGCGCGCCTCGCGCTTGGCCTTTTCCTTCTCGCTCTCCTCCTTCTCCATCTGTTCGGAGAAGACCTTGTTGAGAATGAGGTCCTGGATCGCCTGGAACACGCTGTTCGCGATCCAATACACGCCCAGCGCCGCGGGAAGCGTGAAGCCGATCCACAGCGACATCAGCGGCATGGTGTACATCATCGTGCGCGAGGAGCGCGCGGCGGGATCGTCCGCCTTGGCGTTTTGATTGCCGCCCGCCATGGCGAGTTTGGACTGCACGAAGCTCAGCGCCGCCGAGATCACGGGGATCAGCACGAGGCCGATCACGGGCCAGCCGCCGGTAAAGAACTGCTTCAAAACGTTCTGCGGCACGACGGTCAGGTCGAGGCCGAGGAAGTTGTAGTCCATGCGGATCAGCCCGCCGACGTCGGAGAAGCTGTCAAAGTGGTTGTTGATGAACTGCGCGAGCTGGATCTCCTCGTAGAACGACGCGCGGCCGTTCGTCTGCTCGGCGACGTAGCCGAGGCCGGACGCAATGGCGCGCACCTTCTCCACCGTTTCCGCGGAGAGCAGCATGAAGCGGCTGAGCGGCTGGCGGATGATGGAATAGAGCGCGATGATGATGGGGAACGGGAGCAGCGACCACAAGCAGCCGCTCATGGGGTTGATGCCCTCGCGGGCGTAGAGGAGCTGGATCTCCTCGTTCATCTTTTGCTGGTTGTTCGCGTACTTTTCCTGAATTTCCCGCAGCTTGGGCTGGAACTTGTTCATGCGGATCATGCTCTTTTTGCTCTTGAACTGGAAGGGCAGAAGCACGAGCTTGACCACGAGCGTAAAGAGCACCAGCGCGAGACCGTAGGAATTGGTCAGGTTATAAAAGATGCGCAGAAGCCACGCGAACGGAACACAAATGTAGTAACCGAGCGTTGAAAACATCTTTCGTTTTCCTCCAAAGGAATGGTTAGGGAACCGGATCGTAAATCTTGCCGCCGCGATAGAACGGGTGGCAGCGCGAAAGCCGCTTGAGCGTGAGCACGCCGCCTTTCGCCGCGCCGTATTTTTCAACGGCCTCGGCGGCATATTCCGAGCAGGTCGGAATGAAGCGGCAGCAGGGCGCGCGCAGCGGAGAAACGCGCGTTTGATAGAAGCGGATGCCTTTTAAAAGAAGCGTCTTCATTTTGCCTTCTCCAAAAGCTCCAGCTTTTCGCAGCTTTTCCGATAGGCGCGGTCAAGTTCGGGATACGACGCGGTCACCGCGCGCGTGCGCGCGACGAGCACGATGTCGTAGCCCTGCTTCATCTCCGGCTGCGAGAGCCGGTAGATCTCGCGCAGGCGGCGGCGGATCCGATTGCGGACGACCGCCTTGCCGAGCTTCGTGCTCACCGTGACGCCGAGGCGGTTGCGCACGCTCCGGTTGGGGCGCGCGTAAACGACAAGAAACGGGGAAACGCCGGTCTTTCCCTTGTTGTAGACCCGGCGGAACTCGTAATTCTCTTTTAGCGTCGTTTCTCTTTTCATAGCTCGCATCCACAAGGCGCTTCAAACGGAAAACTTCTCCGCGGTGTTCTCACAATAGCCCCATAGGGACGGCGCTTCGCGTCCGTCCCTTGTTTCGATCATGGTTCCCTGTTGTGTTTGTCCCGAGACCCGATCAATAGGTCAGGCGGGCGCGGCCTCTTGCACGGCGGCGGGCGAGGACCTTGCGGCCGTTCGCGGTCTTCATGCGCTTGCGGAAGCCGTGCTCCTTGGAGCGCTGCAGCTTCTTGGGCTGATAGGTGCGTTTGGTTGCCATGTCGTTTTCCTCCTTTTTCATAATACCGGCGGCTTTTTGCAAAGCCGCGCTTACCCGACACGGACGGAAACCGTCCGCGCAGTATACTGTTCCGGCGCTTCGGATGAAACGCAACGAGCATTATAACGGCTTTTCTTTTTTCTGTCAACCTCGAATTTCCGTTTCGCCGTTTTTCGCGCCTTTTTTCCGTTCTGCTTTATATTTAGAATATGAAGAAAGTTATTGCAATCTTTTTTCTGTTCTGATATAATAAATCGGATATAAATTTACCAACTTTTCAACCTCTTTTAAAGGTGGGTGTACCGTTTGAATTCTGTGAACGACATCTGGCAGATGGTGCTGGACAAGCTGCGCGAAGACCTCTCGGAAACGACCATCAATTCCTTTTTCGACGAGATCGAGCGCGTGGATTTCAAGGACAATATTTTCACGCTCGTCTGTCCGAACGAGTTTAAGCGGAATATGATCGCGTCGATGTTCGCCGCGCGCATCGTGATCAAGCTGCACGACATTTTTTCCTCCGATATTGCGCTGGAGATCGTCTCCGGCGAGGAGGAACCGGAAAACAAGGTCGTTTCCCTCTTTGACCGCGACGATTTTACCTTCGACACCTTCGTCGTGGGCGAATCGAACAAGCTTGCCTACGCCGCGGCGCGCGCGGTGGCGGACGGCGCGAGCGCGCATTATAACCCGCTTTTTATCTACGGCGACTCGGGCCTCGGCAAAACGCACCTTATCTACGCCATCTCCCATCAGTTCCACAAGCGTCTGCCGAAGGCGAAGATCATCTATATCAAGGGCGACGATTTTCTCAACGAATTCATCCGCCTCGTGCGCGCCAACCGCGGCGAGGAGTTTCGCGCCAAGTACCGCGACGCCGACCTGCTTCTTGTGGACGACGTGCAGTTCGTCGCGGGCAAGGAGCAGTCGCAAAACGAGTTTTTCCACACGTTCAACACGCTTTATGAGGCGGGCCACCAGATCGTGCTGACCTCCGACCGCCTGCCGTCGGAGATGACGCTGCTCGACAACCGCCTGCGCACGCGCTTTGAACAGGGTCTCACCGTCGACGTGCAGCCGCCCGATTACGAAACGCGCGTCGCCATCATTAAGAATAAGGCGGCGCAGCGCGGCTTCGCCATCGACGACAAGAGCGCCGATTACATCGCGCGCAACGTAACGCTCAACGTCCGCCAGATCGAGGGCGTGATCAACCTCATCAACGCCCACCGCGCGCTTTATAAAAAAGCAATCAGCGACGACGAGATCGAAAACATCGTGCGCGAAGCGGTCATCAAAAGCAACGAGAGCATCCCGACGCCGGACGCCATCATCGCCGAGGTCGCGCGCTACTTCGGCTGCGACGAATCGCTCATCCGCGGCCCCGGGCGCAGCCGTCAGGCGGTCAACGCGCGCAACATCGCCATGTATCTCATTCGCAACATCATCGGGCTTTCCACCATCGACATCGGCAAAATCTTTGACCGCGACCATTCCACCGCCGTTCACTCGCTCGATCAGGTCAACGCGAAAATACAGACCGACCCCGCTTTTTCACAGACCATCAAGGACATTACGCTCAACATCAACTACCTGCGCTGAGGTTTTCCACAGAATTAACAATTGTTTCACGTGAAACCCTGTGGATTCCTTTTTCCCTGTTATTTTCCGTGGAAAAGCGCCCTCTTTTTCCACGTTTTATGAAGGGTCGTTTTTCCTTATTTTCCGCGCTCCGTTTCTTTTTTCCACAATTTCCCGCGCTCTACTACGTCTTCTAAAAATATAGATATATCTTTTCTTAGAGAAAGGAAGCTGACCATGAAATTTTCCTGCGAAAAGCTCGTCCTGCAAAACGCGATCTCCACGGCGTCCCGCGCGGTCGCGAGCAAAAGCTCCATTCCCGCGCTGGAGGGGCTGCTGCTCGTGTGCGAAAACGGTTCGCTCACCATCACAGGCTACAACATGCAGCTCGGTATTCGCACGCGCTTTGCCTGCGACGTGGAGAAGGACGGGCAGCTCGTGCTCAACGCGCGGCTGTTCGGCGACATCGTGCGCCGCATGCCGGACGATACGCTCACGCTCACGAGCGACGAGAAGCTGACAGTCAAGGTGCACTGCGGCGACGCGGACTTTGACATCGTCGGTCTTCCCGCGGAGGATTTCCCCGAGCTTCCCGAGGTGGAGGAAAAGAACGAGTTTTCGCTGCCGGAAAAGACCATCCGCGCGATGATCCAGCAGACCTGCTTCGCCGTGTCCACCAATGAGGCGCGTCCCGTGCATATGGGCTCGCTGTTCGAGGTCGGCGGAGGAGACGTGACGGTCGTTTCGGTGGACGGGTTCCGCCTTGCGCTGCGCCGCGAAAAGCTGGAGAGCGCCGCGGGCGTTTTTTCGTTCGTTGCGCCCGGCAGCGCCTTGAGCGAGGTGGAAAAGGTCTGCGAGGACATCGACGAGGCGGTGCA
>CAMVGI010000032.1 GCA_947166955.1 uncultured Clostridia bacterium
GCAAGCGCGTCACCGCGAAGGAAAAGAGCGGCGCGTGGTATCTCATTTCGTTCAACAACACCTCCGGTTACGTCCATGGCGACTATCTGGACGTGGACAGCGGCGCGAACGTCAAGACCGTCGAAGCGCCCGCTAAGCAGCAGACCGAACAGCCTGCCGCCAGCCAGCCCGCCGCCTCGATCGGCAACGCGACCGTCACGGGCGGCACCATCAACGTCCGCTCCGGTCCGGACACGGGCTACGACCGCGTCGCGCGCCTGAGCGAAGGAAAGCGCGTCACGCTTCTCACTGAGGAGGGCGGCTGGTTCAAGGTCTCGTTCGACGGCAAGAGCGGCTATATCCTCGGCGACTTCCTCAAGCCCGACGACGGCGCGCTCGCCTCGCTCGTGGCGGCGGAGGGCGGAAACCCCGACGAACCCGCCGTGGAGGCGATGGCGTCCACGCCCGCGCAGGAGGCGTCCTCCGCGCCCGCGGACGGCGAGGTGCTCCGCACCGCCTACATCGCGGGCGGCACCATCAACGTCCGCTCCGGCCCCGGCACGGAGTTTGAGCGCGTAACGATGGTCTCCACCGGCAAGAAGGTCAGCGTTCTCGCCGAGGAGGACGGCTGGTGCAAGGTCTCCTTCGGCGACACGGTGGGCTACGTCCACGCCGACTACGTTTCCGACACCGAGCCTCCCACCGACGGCGTCGGCGCGCAGGTCGCGAACATGGTGCAGCAGTACCTCGGCGTCCCCTACGTCTACGGCGGCGCGGCGCCCGGCGGCTTCGACTGCTCGGGCCTGACACTCTACCTCTACAAGCAGTTCGGCTACTCGCTGCCGCACTCCGCGTCCGGCCAGTATGCAAGCTGCGGCTACAAGGTCTCGCGCTCCGAGCTTCAGCCCGGCGACATCGTGTTCTTCTCCAGCCCCGGCAGCGGCGGGCGCATCAACCACTGCGCGGTCTATGTCGGCGGCGGCGAGATCATCCACGCGCGCTACAGCGTCGGCAGGGTCTATCGCAACTCCCTGTCCGAAAACTACTACTCCACCTACTACGCCGGCGCGATCCGCATCGCCGGATGATTGGTTTACATAAAAAACAGGCGGCTTTCGCCGTCTGTTTTTTTATCTGCGTCACGCGCCGCGGCGCGCAAGCCGCCGTCAACCGCCGCCGAGCGTTTCGCCGATGATCGCCGTCTGCGCCGCCGTCGGCTCCCAGGTGAGGTTGATCGCCACGAAGCGCTCGCCGTAGCGCAGCAGCCAATGGTTTACACCCGGCTGGAAGCGCCACGCCTCGTCCGCGCCCCACGGCGCGGGATCGACGCTTTGGTACGCGACGAACTCGCCCCGCTCCGGCAAGCCATAACTTCGGTGCAGATGCCGCTCCACCCACATCTCTGACGCGCTCCGCCCCTGACGGCGCATCAGCGCGTCGCGGCAATAGTCGCGCAGGAACAGCGCCCGCACGTCCACGGCGGTGTATTGGTAGCCCTCCGGCAGCATTGCCGTGTCCTGCAGAACGCCGCAATGCCGGTCGCTGCACGCGAGCAGCGGCGAGGCGCTGTCAGAGCCGCCGTAATAGTAGTTTTCGTCGTCCACGTCAAAAAGCGCGCTCATGGCGAGCCGCGGCGCGGCGCTCCGCGCGTCGTCCGGCGCGCGGGATAGGAAGTCGTTGAGCAGCACCATCCCGCCGATGGCAAGTACAATGCTCACGGCAATCGTCGCGGCGAGATTGTTCTCGTACGACACGCCCTTGCGTTTGAGCAGATCGCGTGCAAGGCGGGCGCCTAAAACCACAACGAGGTAATAGGCCGCCGCCGCGAGCCCAGCCGTCACCACCCGCCGGCTGCCAAAGAACGCAAAATACAGCGCCCAAAAAACGATCTGGACGGAGAGTAGCACGCCCATGACGCGGTTGAAGCGCATGAGGTTCGGCGTCGGCAGGAACTCGCCCCGCTCTGCGGCGCGCAGCGCGCGCCTCTGCCAGAGGAAATACGCCGCCAGCTCGACGCCGAACTGCACCAGGAGCCACGCGTACGCGTCAAGTATCATCAGCGCGCCGACGTTCGCGAGCGTCTCGACGGGGTCGTAACGCAGCTCGCCGAGCTGCGTCAGCAGCTGCCACAGCGAAAGCGCGACCAATATAGCGCAGAGGCAGAGGTAGCCCCTCGCCGCCTTGTGCAGCGACGCAAGCTCCGACACGGGGTCGGTGTGGATGGGCACGGGGTCCTGGCGCTCGTTGCAGAAGACCTGCATCTTCGCGTTCGAAGCGACGAAGCGCCAGCCCGTCCGCTCGCAGAAGTCGATGAACTCCTTCTGCTCGTCCGTAAGTTCCGGGTCGTACGCCGACGCGTTGGACGCGTAGCAGATCGAAAAGCGCAGCTTCTTCGGCTCGGCGCGGCGGTAGGTGTAGCTGAAGTCGCCTATCTTCTCCAGCATCCAGCCCTTTTGCGCCATGCGCTCCAAATACCGCTCGGCGTGCGTGTGGTCCAAAAAGCTGAAGCTGGCGGACCGCCGCTTCACGTCCCTCATTGCGCTCCCCCCTCTCCGATGACGCGTTCATAGTCCGCCGCCTGCGCGCGGATGCGCTCGTAGTCGCGCGCAAGTAGCGCGCGCCCCTCGTCGGTGAGGAGGTAGCTGCGCCGTCTCCCCTCGCGCTTCGTTTCGCGGATCATGCCCTCGCTCACGAACTGCTCCAGCAGATCGTACAGCGTCCCCGAGCCGACGCTCACGCGCCCGCCCGTCATCTGCGGCACGAGGTCGAGGATATCCATGCCGCAGCGCTCGGTTTCCAGGCACAGCAGGATATAGAACATCTGCTCCGTCAGCGTTTGGAACTTCGCCCGCGGCATCGCGTCATCCCCTTATCTCGAATATCGAGGTTTCTGCCCGCAGTATAATCTCGATATTCGAGTTTGTCAAGTATCGATTTTGGTTTACATAAAAAACAGACGGCTTTCGCCGTCTGTTTTTTTATGCGTGTTCGTCCGTCTCTGCCCGCTCCGCTTCAAATTCCGCTTTCGCCTCCGCGAGCAGCTTTTTCTCCTGCTTGGTCGTGAGCTTTCCCTCGTCGAACTGCGCCCAGAGGTCGGGGCGGCGCGCCATCGTGCGCTTCCAGCTCTCTTTTCTGCGCCACTTCGCGACGTTCTCGTGGTGGCCGGAGAGCAGCACGTCCGGCACGCGTCTGCCGTGCCACTCATCGGGACGGGAGTACTGCGGATACTCCAAAAGCCCGTCCCAGTGCGACTCCTCGGTGAAGCACTCCTCCTCGGGCAGCACGCCCGGCACCATGCGGCACACGCAGTCCGTCAGCGCCATCGCGGGGATCTCGCCGCCCGTGACGACGAAATCGCCCATGGAGATCTCCTCGTCCACGCATTCGTCAAGGAATCGCTGGTCGACGCCCTCGTAGTGTCCGCACACGAGAATGAGGTGGTCGTAGCGCTCCTTCAGCTCGCGCGCGACCGATTGCGTGAACACGCGTCCGCAGGGCGAGAGATAGATTGTGTGCCCCGCGCCGTGCTTTTCAACAATATCGGCGTGGCAGCGGTACAGCGGATCGGCCTGCATGACCGCGCCGCGTCCGCCGCCGTAGGGATAGTCGTCCACCTGCATCTGTTTGTTGGTGGTGTATTCCCGTATCTGGTGCGTTTGGATGGCAATATGCCCGCGCTCCTGCGCGCGGCCCAGGATGCTCACGTTCAGCATCGCGTCCACCGACTCGGGAAACAATGTCATAATGTCGATGCGAAATCTCGGCGTTTCACTCATCGTCCGTCTCCAATCCTTCGATCATGTGCACGGTGATCTCGCGCGAGGTCGTGTTGACGTCCGTCACAAAAATGTCCCGCACCGCGGGGATCAGATAGGTCTTCTCCGGCCCCTTGACGCGGTAGAGCTTGTGCGCGGGATAGGTCAGCACCTCGGTCACGGTGCCGACGTAGGAATGCGGGAAGTAGTTGAATACGTTCATGCCGACGAGTTCCTCGTCGAAGTATTCGCCTTTCGGGAGGCGCACGTCCGCGCGCTTGATGGCCAGCCCCTTGCCCTTGAGCGCCGCCGCCGCGTCCATGTCCGTCACCTCCGGCAGCAGCATGAGCGCCATCTCGCCGTGGACGCGCTTACCGAGTGGGCGGAAGGGCGTTCCATCCATATAGAACGTCTTGAACGTGCACAGCCGCTCGGCGCTGACGTCCCACGGCTGCACCTTGACCTCGCCGCGCACGCCGTGCGTATTCACGATCTGCCCCACCTCGATAAATTCCGGCGCCGCCGACGGCGCCGGCGCTTTGTCGAACAATCCCATGGTTCCGCTCCTTTATTTCAGCACGTAATACCACCAATCGAGCGCCGTCTTCTCCGCGTGCGCGGCGTCCCCCAGCGTCTGCGCCGGAACGACGAAGGTGTAGACCTTCGACGCGCCGGCGGCGAGCGGCGAAACGGAAAAGCGCGGGCGCAGCGTCATATCCCCGATCCTGCACTCGAACGCGATGGCGTCGAGCTTCACGTCCTTCGCCGTGCCGTTGACGAGGCGGATCTCCGCGACGTAGCTTCCGTCCTCCGTGCGGAACTCCCGCACGAGGCCGCCGCTCCAGTCCTCCGCGCGCATCTTCGGCCCCACGTAGATCCTCTCGTCCGACGCTGCGGCAAAGCGCGTCGTCCCGCGGATCAGATAGGGTCTGCCCAAAAAGCCGCGATAAGAGGTCTCCCGCCCGTCCGGCAGCACGACGGTGTCGGAATCGAGCGCCAAGATGCCCTGCGGCGTCACGGCGGGATGCTCCTCCTCGGGCCACGCGTCCATCGCCATGCGCTGGGTGAACGTTCCCGCGGGCGAAACCTCCCACAGCCGCTTGGTGCTTGACGCGTTATAGTAGAGCGACGCGCCGTTGGCAAACATCGTCACATAGTTGTGGTTCGCCTCCTGCGGCACCGCGGCGACCGTTTCGATCAGCTCCGGCAGACGCAGGTTCGCGCGCTTCAAAACGCGCGTTCCGTCCTCCGCCGCGCCGAGGAACCACGCCGTCGCTCCGGTATAGGCGATCTCACCGAGATAGAGGTTTTTGTGGTCCACGCCGTCGATCGGTTTCGTGCGCGTTCCGGTCGCGAGGTCGATCTCATAGAGCGAGTAGTTGTGCCCCGTCGCGCCGTTCGCGGTATAAGCGCCGTCGCTGAAAAGATAGTAGAGCTTTCCGGCGAAGCAGTAGAGGCTGTCGTCCGCATAAAGCGTCTCGTCAAAGCGCATCACGGGCGTCAGATAGTGCAGCGAGCGGCCTGCCAGCCTCCCGATGCGGTAGTTCCAGTTTTTCGGGTCGTCCCCGCCGCCGAGCCGTTCGAGAAGGTAGATCGCGCCGTCATAGAGCGTATAGCAGTCGATCCGGTCCGTTGTGTAGAGCGTCTCCGGCTCTCCCTTCGCGGCGGCGTCGAGACGGCGGAGCGCGCAGCGCCAATCCTGCTTTTCCCCCGTCGTTTCAACAAAATACAGCCTGCCGTTTTCATCCGCGCCGAGGCGCGTCAATCCGTTTCCGGTGCGGTAAACGGTCTCGACCGCGCCGGAATCCTCGCGTGAAACGATCTCGCTGAGCAGCGTCGTACGGTCGCTTGCGGCGTCGTACTGCGTCGTGCGCACAAGGTAATAGTTCCGCCCGTTCAAACGCACCGTTTCGCCGTTTACAAGGAAGTTGCCGTATTGCTCCGCCATCGTTTTGTCGAGGCGGCTGTCCGCGCCGACGCGCTGCGCGGGGCAAACGAGGCGCGTCACCACCGTGGCGATCTCCGCGCGCGTCGCGCTTGCCGCGGGGTGGAAATAGCCGCCGTCCTTGCCCGTGAAAATGCCCGCGGCGTACAGCTCGCGCACCGCATCGCGCGAGCTGTTGCGCGTTTTGTTGAGATCCGGAACGGCGGAGTCGTTGATCGGCGGCAGATCGCGGTCGGAAAGGACGCCGCGCATCAAAAGGCACAGATCCTCGCGGGAGACGTCCACCGTCTCCGCGCGCCACGCATAGGGCGCGCTCTCGGGCAAAAGCCCCGCGTCCGCGACGTAGTCCCAATAACGCTGATACCACGCGTCGTCCGCGCCCTCGGGGATCTCCGTGCCATGATAAAGCGCGTGGATGCGCGCCGTGATGGTCACGGCCTCCGCCCAGCTCATCGGCTTGTCCGGCAGAAACACGTCCCCCGCGCCGTTCATCACGCCCTTTTGCACGACGTTCTTGACCGCGCTTTCATACCACGCGCCCTCGGCGACGTCGAGAAAAAGCCCCGGTTGATACGCCGCCCGGTCCTCCGCAAACGCGCCCAGCGCGCTCGAAGCGGACGCGCCCGCCGTCAACACCGCGCACAGCAGTGCCGAAAGCAGTATCGTTCTTGTCCGTCTCGCCGCACCGCTTCTCATTTCAGTACCTCCGCCGTCCCGATTTTCTTTCCGGCCTTGTATTATACACGATAATCGCGTCCGCCGCAACGTACCCGTGAAAAAAAGAGGCTTTCCCCCGGAAAGCCTCTTTTTCTGCATCAGTCAACGATATCAACCGATACCTTTACGCCGGTGCGTTGGGCATAGGCGCGCATCACCGTGCGGATCTCCTTGGCGATGCGGCCCTGGCGGCCGATGACCTTGCCCATGTCGTCGGGGGCGACGCGCAGCTCCAACGTAAGCTCGTCCGAACCCTGCACCTCGGTGACGGTCACGTCGTCGGGATGCTCGACCAGGCTGCGGGCGATGTAGAGCAGCAAGTCTTTCATAATTGAAACGACCTCCGCCTCAGTTCAGCGCGCCGACTCTCTTCAAAAGCGCGCGGACGGTCTCGGTCGGCTGGGCGCCGGTCTTGATCCACTCAAGCGCGCGGTCGGTGTCGATCTTGATCTCTGCGGGATCGACGCAGGGGTTGTAGGTGCCCAGCTCCTCGATGAAGCGGCCGTCGCGGGGATAGCGGCTGTCGGCGACGACGACGCGGTAGTACGGGGCCTTCTTGGCGCCCATTCTGCGAAGACGAATCTTAACCATGATGTGTTACCTCCAAAAATATGTTTGTTTTTTATTTTGATAAAATGCTTGGCATTGAATCAACTTATTTCAGGCGCTTCTTTCTGCCGAAGCCGTGCATGCGGCCTCCGCCGCCGCCCAGGCCCGGGATGCCGCCGAAGCCCTTGGGCATCTTCCCGCGGGAAAACGCGCGGGTCATCTCCTGCATCATCTCGAACTGCTTTAAAAGCCGGTTGACATCCACGACCTCCAGCCCGCAGCCCGCCGCGACGCGCTTTTTGCGGCTTGCGCCGAGGAGCTTCGGGTTCTCGCGCTCCTCCGGCGTCATCGAGAGGATGATCGCCTCGGTATGCGCGAGCGTCTTCGGGTCGATCTCCGCGCCGGCAAGCTGTTTGCCGAGCTGTCCGGGGATCATCCCCATCAGCTGGTTCAAATCGCCCATCTTCTTGAGCTCCAGCATCTGCTCGTAGTAATCCGTGAGCGTGAAGCGGTTCTTGCGGATCTTCTCCTCAAGCTGCTTCGCCTTCTCCTCGTCGAGCGTCTGCTCCGCCTTTTCGATGAGCGAGAGCACGTCGCCCATGCCGAGGATGCGCGACGCCATGCGGTCGGGGTGGAACGGCTCGATCATGTCGAGCTTTTCGCCCGTGCCGATGAACTTGATGGGCTTGCCCGTCGCCGCGCGGATTGAGAGCGCCGCGCCGCCGCGGGCGTCGCCGTCGAGCTTGGTGAGCACCACGCCGTCGATGCCGAGCGCCTCGTCAAACGCGGTCGCGGCGTTGACCGCGTCCTGACCGGTCATCGCGTCGACGACAAGCAGGATCTCGCTGGGCTTGACCGCCGCCTTGATCCGCTTGAGCTCGTCCATAAGCTCCTCGTCGATGTGCAGGCGGCCCGCCGTATCGAGCATCACCACGTCGTTGCCGTGGTCTTTTGCGTAACGGATGGATTCCTTCGCGATCTTGACGGGGTCGCCCTGCCCCATCTCAAAGACGGGCAGGTCGAGCTGCCTGCCCACGACCTGCAGCTGCGTGATCGCCGCGGGGCGGTACACGTCGCAGGCCACCAGCAGCGGGCGCTTGCCCTGCTGCGAGCGGATCAGCCCCGCGAGCTTGGCGACGTTCGTCGTCTTGCCCGCGCCCTGAAGGCCGACCATCATCACGACGCTCGGCGGCTGGGCGGCATAGGTGAGCCGCGCGTTCGCGCCGCCCATCAGCGCGGTCAACTCGTCGCTGACGATCTTGATGACCTGCTGCGCGGGCGTCAGGCTTTCGAGCACGTCCTGCCCCATTGCCTTCTCGCTCACGCTCGCGACAAAGTCCTTGACGACCTTGTAGCTGACGTCCGCCTCCAGCAGCGCCATGCGCACCTCGCGCATCGCGAGGCGGATGTCCTCCTCCGTCAGCCGTCCCTTGCCGCGCAGGTTTTTAAAGACGGCGTTCAGTTTTTCGGAAAGGCCCTCAAATGCCATAGCGTCTCCTTATTCAATCCCGCAGCGCCGCGGTCTCTTTCTCGATCGTCGCGCAAAGCTCCTCCAGGCGCTTGTCCTCAAACAGGCGGTAGTTCATCTGCTTGATCTCGCCCACCGCGCTCTCGATCGCCTCCACGTGCGGAGTGTACTGCATGAACCGCTTAACGAGGCCGGTCTTGTCCTCGATGTCGGTCATGTACGCCTCGGCGCGGACGATCACGTCGCGCACGCCCTGGCGGGAAATGCCGTAATTCTCCGCGATCTCGCTGAGCGACAGGTCCTCGTCATAGTAGAGCTGATAAAATTCCTTCTGCCGGTCGGTGAGAAGCTCCCCGTAAAAATCGAAGAGCATGGTCATGCGAAACGTCTGGTTTTTCACGGGTTTTTCCTCCTTGGCAGGATTCCGTGTAAAGCCTTATGCCTTTACAACAGGAATTAGTTTATCCTATCGTAGCAGAAAAGTCAAGGAAAATTTGCGGGAAATCGGGCGAAAAATGAGAAAGAGAAAAAACGGTGGTAAATCGTTTCGGTTTGTGTTATTCTAAGGAGCGTTGAGCAAAAAAAGAGAAAACAGGAGCGTATCCGTTTCATGCAAACTGTCCGCACCGAACTTTTTCCCGGCGTGTATCTCAACTATGTACACGCGACAAAATTCAAGACCGGCCTTCTCTCCGTGCAGTTCATCACGCCG
>CAMVGI010000033.1 GCA_947166955.1 uncultured Clostridia bacterium
CCTCGCCGGTGGAGAAGTTGCGCTGGAAGTTGGAAGCGTCGTCCATCGCGTCCCAAAGGCAGAACTCAACATAGGGGAACACCGAGACGCGTTTCGCCGCCGTGGATTTGTTCGCCACGCGCACGCGCATCAAAAGGCAGTTGTCGCCCTGCGGGACGAACAGCTCCTGCGTTGCGCGCACGCCGCCCTTCGCGCCCTCGATCACGGTGTAGCCGAGACCGTGGCGGCAGACGTAGGAATCGAGCTCCGCTTGCACGGGCTGCCAGCCGGGGTTCCAGACGGAATCGCCGTCCTTGATATAAACATGGAAGCCCTCGGAGTCCAGCGGCGCGTTGTTGTAGCGGTAGCGCGTGAGCCTGCGCAGCCGCGCGTCGCGGTAAAAGCCGTAGCCGCCCGCCGTGTTCGACAGCAGCGTGAAAAAGCTTTCGCAGCCGAGGTAGTTGATCCACGGCAGCGGCGTGCGCGGCGTTGTGATGACATATTCGCGGCGCGCGTCGTCAAAGTGTCCGAATTGCATGGCGGTCTCCCCCTTCGAAAACGTTTGCGAAAAAACTGTTTTCCTAAGAGTAGCTGATTTCGATATAAAATGCAAGCATTAATTTCGGGTTTTTGGCCCAATTATATAAAAGAACCGGATATTTTTCAAAATACGGTTGTCCCATTGGCGTTTTTCATAAAACTTACGAAGCAAAACTGTTAATACCAAACAAAAATCGGAAAAATCAAAATTATTTCGTGGTGCATACTTGATTTTTTCTGGAAAGTGATGTACTTTTTGATTACGAAAACGATTAAGAACAAACGAGCGAGAGGGGCGGTCAGACGTGGTTTCCATGAAGGACGTCGCACGGCGGTGCGGGGTTTCGGTTGCCACGGTCAGCAAGGCGCTCAACGGCCAGCCGGACGTCGGGGAAGAGACCAAATCCCGCGTCCGCCGCGCGGCCGAGGAGCTGGGCTACATGGCGAACGCCGCCGCCCGCGCGCTCAAGACGAACCGCACCTATAACATCGGCGTGCTTTTCGTCGACCAGCGCCGCAGCGGCCTCGCGCACGAGTTCTTCTCCGCGGTGCTCGACAGCTTGCGCGTCGAGGCGGAGAGAAGCGGCTACGACATCACGTTCATCAACAGCAGCATCGGCGACCGCCCGTGCAGCTATTTGCAGCACTGCCTGTACCGCGGCGTGGACGGCGTGGTGATCGCCTCGGCGGATTTCAACGATCCCATGGTTTCGGAGCTGGTCGGTTCGGAGATCCCGGTCGTGACCATCGACCACGTGTTCAACAATCACGTCGCGATCATGTCCGACAATGTCAGCGGCGCGGAAGCGCTGGTGCGCTGCGCCGCCGCGAAGGGGCACAAACGCATCGCCTTCATCCACGGCGAGATGACCGCCGTGACCGAGCACAGGCTCATCGGCTTCCACCGCGCCTGCGGCGAGCTGGGGCTCAAGGTGCCGGACGAGTACCTGCGCGAGAGCGCGTACCACGATACCGAGAGCTGCTACCGCGTCTGCCGCGAGCTGCTGGAGCTCCGCGACCGCCCCGACTGCATCCTCTTTCCGGACGACTACTCCTACATCGGCGGCATGAACGCCATTCACGACATGGGGCTGCGCGTGCCGGAGGATATTTCGGTGATGGGCTACGACGGCATCAATCTTTCGCAGGTCATCAGCCCGAGGCTTACGACCTATCGCCAGAACACCGGCGAAATGGGGCGGCTTGCGGTGGTGAAGCTGATCGAACTGATCGAGCGTCCCAAGACCGCGCTTTTGGACCGCGTGATCGTCTCCGGCGAACTGCTTGAGGGCGAGTCCGTGGCGCAGGTTTCTTAAAACGGTGATCCGTGGGGAGACCCACAAAAAATAAGTATCAACGATCACAAAATAATAGGAGGAAAGCGAAATGAAAAAGTTTGTCTCTGCGCTTCTCGCCCTCGTGATGGTGCTCTCGCTCACCGCGTGCGGCAACAAGGCTCCCGCGAAAGGAAAGGTTTTCAACATCTACGCGTGGAACGAGGAGTTCAAGGGCTTCTTTGAGAAGTACTACACCGTGCCCGAGGGCATCACCGTCAATTGGATCATCACCCCGAACGACAACGGCGCCTATCAGAAGAAGCTCGACGAGGTCCTGCTTGCGCAGGGCAGCGCCAAGACCGACGACAAGGTCGATATGTTCCTCTGCGAAGCGGACTACATCACCAAGTACGTCAACACCGACGTCACGCAGGACATCACCAAGCTCGGCGTGACCGATTTCTCCCAGATGTATCCCTACACCGTTCAGGTCGCGACCGCGCCGGACGGCGCCGTCAAGGGCGTGAGCTTCCAGTGCTGCCCCGCCGCGCTGATCTATCGCCGCTCCATCGCCAAGGACGTGCTTGGCACGGACGATCCCGATCAGGTCCAGGCGCAGCTCGACAGCTGGGCGAAGTATGAGGCCGTCGCCGCGCAGGCCAAGGCCAAGGGCTATCAGATGACCGCTTCCGAGGCGATGGATTACCGCGTCTTCTCCAACAACGTCTCCATGCCTTGGGTCGACGCTGACAACAACCTCCAGATCGCGCCCGAGATCCAGGCGTGGATGGATCAGGCCGAGACCTTCGCCAAGAACGGCTACACCGGTCTGGCCGGCATCTGGACCGACGACAACACCAACGAGATGTTCAAGACCGGCAAGACCATGTGCTACTTCGGGCCGGCCTGGTACTTCAACTTCTGCATGACCAACGCGCAGGATCCCGATAAGGGCTGCTTCGGCGACTGGGCGATCTGCGAAGGCCCGCAGAGCTACTTCTGGGGCGGCACGTGGCTGCTCGCCGCGACCGGTTCCGACAACACCGACATGATCGCCGACATCATGAAGACCTTCACCGTCAACGAGGACGTCTGCACCAAGCTCGTCAAGGACGAGAACCAGTTCTCCAACAACAAGAAGGTCAACGACGGCATTGCCGCCGACCCCAACTACAAGAACGACTTCCTCGGCGGCCAGAACGACATGAAGTTCTTCTGCGAGCATGCCGACAACATCAAGTTCGAGAATCACGGCATGTATGACCAGATCCCGAACGAGAAACTGCAGGAGTGCTTCGAGGAGTACCTCAAGGGTTCCGTCGACAAGGCGAGCGCGCTGCAGAACTTCTACAAGGCGGTCAAGGAAGCCTATCCCAACGTCAACGTTCCCGCGTGATCTGAAAACACAGTAAGCAACGCTTCCCACGGAGGCAAAGCTCCGGCTTTGCCTCCGTGGCGCATCTTAAAACGGACGCTGCCGTCCGATCGGAGCGCGCCCCGCGCGGCGCGCTCCGATGAGCCGACAGAGAACGCCGCAGGGAGGAGAACACAATGAAAAAGAAGAAAAGCATCAGCTACGCGAAATGGGGATATCTTTTCATCCTGCCCTTTTTTATCGCCTACTTCCTTTTCCCCTTTGTCCCGCAGGTGCTGACCCTCTACAACAGCTTTTTTGAGAACTACCTCGACGGACTGACGCAGATCGGCCCGAACTTCGTGGGCTTCGGCAACTATGTCGCGCTTTTTACGCCGGACGCCAACGGCACGATCGACATTCTCAAGTACGCAGGCAACACCATCATCCTGTGGCTGCTCGGCGCGGTGCCGCAGATCCTGATCGCACTGCTGCTCGCGGTCTTTTTCACGAGCTACCGCCTGAACATCAAGGGCCAGCAGTTCTTCAAGACCGTCATCTACATGCCGAACCTCATCATGGCGAGCGCGTTTTCGATGCTGTTCTTCACGCTCTTTTCCAATGTGGGGCCGGTCAACCAGCTCATTCAGGCGATGGGGTGGAGCGACGTGCCCATCGACTTCTTTGCCCGCACCGTCACCGTGCGCGGGCTGATCTCCCTGATGAACTTCCTCATGTGGTTCGGCAACACGACCATCCTTTTGATGGCGGGCATCATGGGCATCGACCAGAGCCTTTTCGAAGCGGCGAATATCGACGGCGCAAGCTCGCTGCAGGTGTTCTTCAAGGTCACGCTTCCCCTGCTGATGCCGATTCTGGTCTACACCGTCATCACCGCGATGATCGGCGGATTGCAGATGTTCGACGTGCCGCAGATCCTCACCAAGGGCGCGGGCACACCCAACCGCACGTCCATGACGCTCGTGATGTACCTGAACAACTACCTCAGCGGCAGCAAGAACTACGGTATGTCGGGCGCGATCTCGGTGATCATCTTCATCATCACGGGCCTTTTGAGCCTGGTGGTCTATCGCTCGCTCAACAAAAAGGATTGAGAGGTGAACTGACATGAAAAACTCCGTTTCCGCCGACAGCCGCAGGGCAAGGA
The DNA here is from genome assembly GCA_947166955.1 of uncultured Clostridia bacterium. The sequence goes on from CAMVGI010000033.1 coordinate 4,319, forward strand.
CGCAGCTCACCGCGCTGCGCGTGGTCGTCTACGCCGTTTTGATCTTCCTCTCCATCCTGTGCCTGTTCTCGTTCTACATGCTGTTTATCAATTCCACGCGCACCAACGCGCAGATCCAGTCCGGCTTTTCCCCCGTGCCGAGCACCCACTTTTTTGAAAACTTCCACAACGCGTGGTACGACGCGTCCATCAATATCCCGCAGGGCATGCTCAACAGCTTCCTCATCGCAACGCTCACCGCAGTGCTCACGACCTACTTCTCGGCGCTCACCGCCTATGGCATCCACGCCTACGACTTCAAGTTCAAGAAGGCGGCGTTCACCTTCATCATGGCGATCATGGTCATCCCGCCGCAGGTGTCCGCCTCCGGCTTTATCCAGCTCGTTTATAAGTTCGGCTTCCAGAACAAGTTCTGGGTGCTGATCCTGCCGGGCATCGCCGCGCCGGTCGTGTTCTTCTACATGAAGCAGTACATGGAAAGCGTGCTGCCGATGGAGACCATCGAGGCGGCGCGCGTGGACGGTTCGGGCGAGTTCCGCACGTTCAACACCATCGTCCTTCCAATGCTCAAGCCCGCGATCGCGGTGCAGATGATCTTCTCCTTCGTCGCCTCGTGGAACAACTACTTCATTCCCGCGCTGGTGCTGAACAAGGCGGAGAAAAAGACCGTCCCCATCATGATCGCGCAGCTGCGCTCGGCGGACTATTCCAAGTTCGACATGGGCAAGGTCTATATGTTCATCCTGCTGGCGATCCTTCCGGTGGTGATCGTGTACATCATCCTGTCCAAGTCCATCATCAAGGGCGTTACCGCGGGCTCGGTGAAGGGATAAAAATCGCGGCGGTCGCCGCGCGGGCAAGACCGGTTTCCGCTGGGAGGCCGGTCTTGCGTTGTCCGCGCGCAAGAGGTACACTGGTTTGGCGCGGATTTCCGGTTTCAAAGGGGGAGCGAAACGATGCGATTCAAACGAAGGTTCGGCGAGTTTGCGCAAAAGGCGATGGATACCGTTCTCGGCGGCGGATTGAGCCAGGAGGAGACCGCGGCCGCGGGCGCGTGCGTTATCACGCCGGGGATCGGGCCGCTGATCCGGCAGGCGGGCGCGGAGAGCTGCGTGCTGCTTGAAAACGACGGCACGCTCCCGCTGCGAAAGGAAAGCGAGATCGCGGTGTTCGGACGCTGCCAGCTCGATTGGTTCTTCGTCGGCTACGGCAGCGGCGGCGACGTGAACGGCCCGTACTATATCGACCTGATGGAAGGACTGCACTGCGCGGGCGCGGCGTACAACAAGGCGCTCGCCAAGACCTACCGGACGTGGTGCGATTCCGAGGAGAATCGGGCGGATCATGGGTTTTGGGGGCATTGGCCCTACAGCCATCCCGAGATGCCGCTCGACGACGTGACGGTAAAGTTTGCCGCCGAGCGCGCGGAGACCGCCGTGGTCGTCATCGGGCGCGCGGCGGGCGAGGACCGCGAGAACACGCTCACGAAGGGCAGCTACTATCTCACCGACGCGGAGCGCGACATGCTGCAAAGGGTCACGGCCGTGTTCAAGCATACGGTGGTGCTGCTCAACGTCGGCAGCATCATGGACTTCTCCTGGACGCAGGAGTACCCGATCTCCGCGCTGCTGCTGGTGTGGCAGGGCGGCATGGAGAGCGGAAACGCGGTGTGCGACGTACTCTACGGCGCCGTCAGCCCGTGCGGGAGGCTTGCCGACACCGTCGCGCGCTGCTATGCGGACTATCCCTCCGCGGAGCACTTCGGCGGCAAGGACTTTAACGACTACGCCGAGGACATCTTTGTCGGCTACCGCCACTTCGACGCGTTCGCGCCGGAGCGCGTGCTCTATCCGTTCGGCTACGGGCTTTCGTATACGACGTTTGAGACGACGGGCGTGTCCTTTGCGCGCAAGGGCGGCGCGGAGGCGCGCGTCGCCGTGACCAACACGGGCGACCGCCCGGGGCGCGAGACGGTGCTTTTATGGTGCGAGCCGCCGCAGACGGGGCTTAAAAAACCGAAGCGCGTGCTTGCGGCGTTCGCCAAGACGCGCACGCTCGCGCCGGGCGACAGCGAGACGCTGACGCTTGCGTGCGACGCAAAAACGCTCGCCTCGTTCGATACGGCGCGGCACGCGTTCGTGCTGGAGGCGGGCGAGTACCGCTTCACGGCGAACGGCGCGGAAATCGGGCGCTTTACGCTCGATAAGCCGGAGACGCTCGAAACCTGCGAACCGATCTGCCTCGCGCCGGACACGCTGCGCGAGCGCATTCTGGAGCGCCTGCCGCGCGAGGTATCAGCGGGCGGCGGAAACCCGTCGTTTGACGACGTTGCCGCGGGCAGAGCGACGCTCGACGCGTTCATCGCGGGGCTGACGGACAAGGAGCTGGAGGCGCTCACGCGAGGGCACGGCATGATGTCCAGCCCGCTCGGCGTTTCGGGCAACGCGGGCGTGTTCGGCGGCGTTTTGGAGAGCCTGCGGAAAAAGGGCGTGCCGAGCGTCGTGTGCTGCGACGGACCGGCAGGGCTGCGCATCAACCGCTACTGCTCGCTCGTGCCGTGCGGCACGGCGCTTGCGTGCACCTTCGACACGGACTTGATCGAGCGCGTCTATGAGCGCGTCGGCTCCGAACTTGTGCGCTACGGCGCGGACGTCCTGCTCGCGCCGGGCATGAACATCCACCGCAACCCGCTCTGCGGGCGCAACTTCGAGTACTTCTCCGAGGACCCGCTGCTTTCCGGAAAGATGGGCGCGGCGGTCGTGCGCGGCGTGCAGAGCGCGGGCGTTGCGGCGTGTCCCAAGCACTTCGCCTGCAACAATCAGGAGTGGCGGCGCAACCGCAACGATTCCCGCGTGAGCGAGCGCGCCCTGCGCGAGATCTATCTGCGCAACTTTGAGATCTGCGTCAAGGAGAGCAGACCCCTGACGCTGATGACCTCCTACAACAAGGTCAACGGCGTGTGGGCGCACTACCACTACGACCTTGCGACCACCGTGCTGCGCGGCGAATGGGGGTTCGACGGCGCGGTGATGACCGATTGGTGGATGCAGCGCAGCAAAAGTCCGGAGTTCCCGCTGCTGCGCGACAACGCCTATCGCGTGCGCGCGCAGGTGGACGTGCTGATGCCGGGCGGCATGACGCATGTGGAAAAGAAATATATTTCCGACGGGACGCTGCTGCACACGCTCGGAAAGACGGGGGGCATCACGCGCGCGGAACTGCAGCGCACGGCGCGAAACGTGCTGACGCTGTGCCTGCGCCTCGGGGAAAACAAAACGAAAGACGCGGAAAAGGAGAACGGATATGCTTAAGGAGCTTGGCTTTTACAAGGGCATCAACCTCGGCGGATGGCTCTCGCAGTGCGACTACAGCCGCGAGCGGCTGGACGGCTTTATCACCGCGCCGGACTTTGCGAAGATCGCGGCGTGGGGCTTCGACCATGTGCGCATTCCCGTGGACTACAACGTGGTGCAGAGAGCGGACGGCAGCATGATCGAGGACGGCATGCGCCGCATCGACGACGCGCTGGCGCTGTGCCGCGAGAATGGCCTGCACGCGGTGCTCGACCTGCATAAGACGCAGGGCTTTTCCTTCGACGAGGGCGAGCACGAGGCGGGCTTTTTCGAAAACGAACGGTATCAGGAACTTTTCTGCCGGCTCTGGGAGGCGTTCGCCGCGCGCTGGGGCGGCCGTCCCGACGAGGTGATGTTCGAGCTTTTGAACGAGGTGACGGAGAAGGCGTATCTTCCCGCGTGGAAGCGCATCTCCGCGGAATGCGTGCGCCGCATCCGCCGCCATGCGCCCGATACGCGCGTTCTGCTCGGCAGCTACCACCACAACGGCGCGCGCGAGGTGGCGGCGCTGGACGCGCCTTACGACAAGAACGTGCTTTATAACTTCCACTGCTACGAGCCGCTCAAATTTACGCATCAGGGCGCGTATTGGAATCCCGAATGCAACAATGAAAACCGCTACACCTTCGCCGAGAGCGGCGCGAGCGAGGCGTACTTTGAGGACCTGCTCGCTCCCGCGCTCGAAAAGGCGAAGGCGGAGGGCGCGGAGCTTTACTGCGGCGAGTTCGGCGTGATCGACGTCGTGCCGCCGGAGGAGGCGCTCAAGTGGTTCCGCACGATCTGCGCCGTGTTCGACAAGCACGGCGTCGCCCGCGCGGTGTGGAGCTACAAGCAGATGGATTTCGGCCTCTCCGACGCGCGCATGGACGGCGTGCGCGACGAGCTGCTGCGGGTGCTGTGACCGATGGCGCGGGAGCTGGAATTTTACGAGCAGGCGGAGCGCAGCCTCATCAAGAAGTACCGCCGCGAGCTGTGGACGCCGTTCATCACCGCCGTGCAGCGATACGACCTCGTGCAAAAGGGCGACAGGATCGCCGTGTGCGTTTCGGGCGGCAAGGACTCCATGCTGCTCGCCAAGCTCATGCAGGAGCTGGAGCGGCACGGGCACACGCCGTTCGAAGCAACGTACCTCTGCATGGACCCGGGCTACAACGCGGCGAACCGCGCGCGCATCGAGGAGAACGCGGAGAAGCTGCGCGTGCCGCTTACCATCTTTGAAAGCGACGTATTTGAGGTCGCGAACGCGCAGACGCATTCGGCGTGCTACCTCTGCGCGAAGATGCGCCGCGGGCATCTCTACGCCAAGGCGCGCGAGCTGGGCTGCAACAAGATCGCGCTCGGCCACCACTTTAACGACGTCATCGAAACGACGGTCATGGGCATG
>CAMVGI010000034.1 GCA_947166955.1 uncultured Clostridia bacterium
CATCCAATCGGAGCGGTGGTGGCATCGTCGCCTCTGGCAACCACCTTGACGACAACCGCAAAGCTTCCCGGAGTGTCCAGAGCAACCGGAGCGTCCAGTTCGACCGTATACCAGCCGGGGTAGGTCGCGGCTATCTGCCCGTCTATTGCTTCATCGGTAAACTGATAGCTGTTCAGATTACCGAACGACGGAATGATATCGACCTGCGCCGTCAACAGATCGGCGGGCAGAAAGACACGCACCGCCTTGACGCTTTCGCCCGGATTGCTGATTGGAAATACCTTGACGTACTGACTTTCCTTACTGCCATTGTAGTAGCGGCTTGCGCCTTCAAACCTATAGTCGGTCTCGTAAATCACGTCTGCGTCGCTGCTGGGTTTCGCCCCGTCAAAGGCAAAGCAGCTGCAGGGGAATTTGGTATCCTCGTATGAGATCCAGAAATAACCGTTGTTTCCCCAACTTGTGCCCCAACTGTTTTTGACGAGCCATGCCCCGTTGCCCGACGGTCGGTTGCTATCCACAAAATTCGTTCTGGGATAGTTGTCGTCCCAGCCCACGATCAGAACAAGATGATTTGTGCCGTCCGCACCGCCGTTATAGTAATAAGCGGCGTTCGCCGCGCAAAAGTACTGCGTGTCACCAGAAGTGGCGTTTGCCGCGGTGGTACCGCCCGAATGGTACATGGATGCGCCAACCGCGCCGTATGTGCTAACGGCCGATTTGATGATGGCACGCTGCTCCACGGTCGCCTTATTGTGATCTGTGAGGAAGAGAATATTCTGCACTGACCAGCTTTTCAGTTTGCTTTCGGTAATCGCTGGATCTCTATAGCTGTTGCCTATCTCCGGGACATACTGGTCATCATATTCGTCGACCGTGCCGCTCATGGCGGTGCCGCGCATCAGATAAGCCGCTGAAATATAGCGGTTTCCTCCGTCGAAAGTATTACGAAAGCCCTGATTGGCGTTGACAGTCGCGCCATGATATGTATAGGAGCTGGTGGCGTAGGCCATGTGGAGTTCGGAGAAGTTCTGTTCACCCTTGCTGTTCAGCTTCATGTTTGCTTCCAGTGCGGCAATGGAACCGAACGCCCAGCAAAGGCCGTTGGAACCTTGATTCTTTACCGGGGTCTGATAAGCGCGCATGTCCAGAGACTCGGCATCGGCGGATGAGCCGCGATCCTGTTCCCAGCACGGTCCAAGCGCCTCCTCAACGCTCGGGTATTCCAACTCGTAGAGTTCCGGCACCAGGCCCGGAACAAATTCGGGAACGTCGTCTTCGACCTCCACGGCCATCGGAGCATCGACCGGCTCCTCCACGGTCGGAAGGATAGGCGGCTCCGAGTCATCGGCCGCGCGCACAGTGACCGTATTCAGGCTCAGGATCATACTGAGCGCCAAAAGCGTGCTCAACAGTTTCTTTTTCATGGTTTGGCTCCTTATATTCCGCATTTTATCTACAAAACAGGCGTTGCGTCTTGACAGCGCGGCAATGCGCCGTTCCCGCTACGGAGCGGAAAAAGCGATCTCTTCGCTCGCGCAAAGCGGAGCAGATGTCTCTGCGTCAAGCAAAAAAACCTTTGCGCTCATTTTTTGGATATCATGGAACGCGGAATCATATGCGAAAAACACGTTTTTCAAAGCGGCGGTCCCATGCTCGGCGGCGACCAAGATCACCTTGAATTCGATCATCTTACCGTCCTCGTAAACCGCAATCATCAATTTAACGGAGGAGTTGTCTCCCGGTAGTCCGCCAGCCACTATTTCCATATTGATCGTTTCGCCGTCGATTGTGCAGCTTCGGCATTCAATGGTCGTCTCTTCGGCGGCATCGCCGGTAAAGCACCACTGCGTCAGCTCCTCGTCCGCACCGAGCGCGGAGCCGCTCTCGCCATCTGCAGACCATGCCTCGCGGAAGGTCTCTCCGCCGTCGGAATAGACCGTCAGCGTATCCGTTTCATCGACGCCGCCGATGTTTGCCTGAATCACGGTATCCGCCTCGATCGGGACATTTTCAAAGCTCCGCGTTTCCACCACGCTGCCCTCTTCGTCCACAAGCGACGAGCTCATACTCATTTCGCCGCTGTCGGTCCCGTAAACGGCGATATCCACGTCATAATCGCCGTACAGCGTAATGTCGATGCTCTCGTTCTGGCGATTCACCTCCATGTAACCGAAGCTCGCCTCCAAAACGCCAGCCGCGCTGTCTAGCATCTCGCCGTTGTAGGTCACAACCGCCTCGACCGGGCAGGCAAGGTGGAGCTTTTTCATCAAACGCTGCGCTTCCTCATTATACGCGACGGAGTCCGCCGCCTTTGACCAATTTGGATGCGCGATGCCGTCTATGGACACGCCTTGGCTCTCCCCCCCATTTCTGGGCCACCGCCCACAATTTGAGAAGTTCTTTTCGCAAATGTCGCTTGCGTGCACTCCGCAATCCGCTTTTGATGCACATACCGTACCGTTTGCCGTATAGGAGCGATGCCAGTTACCATGCACCACATAAATATACTTACTATCCGTTCCGCATACAATGCCTACGTGCTGGTTGTTAAAGTGTACAATATCGCCTACCTGCGCCTCAGTAAACGGGGCGCTTCTGTAATGCTCCGTACCGGTTTTTTCGTAGAACTTATCGCCATAGCCCCAACTCTTTCCTGTGTAAACAGCGTTGACCGCGCCGACACGCTCCGCGCAGATCTTTATGAATTGCGCGCACCAGCCACCGGCGCTTACGCTACTGCTACTGACGCCCGCTTTCTGAACAAACTCCGCGCGGTTGCACCCGATGAAGGTAAACGCCTCCTCCACGACCAGCGCCGCGATCTGCTCCCCCGTCAGGCCCGCACAAACATTGCAGGACGTGGACGCCGCCACACCGCCATAGGTGATCGTGGCCGTGACGGTCGCCGCCCCGGTGCCGACCGAGCGGATCACGACGGAGCCGGTGCCGTAGTTCTTCATCGTCGTTGAAAGCTCGTCCACGCTGATCACGCTGGGGTTTGACGAAGTGACCTGCACGACCGGTGTCGAGGAGCGGTTGGCGGACATCGGGCGATAGTTAAAATAAAGCGTGGCCGCGCTCTCGCCTTTCATTTGAAGCGCAGGCGCGTCGAAGTAGATCTCCACGTAAGGCGTAACCGTCAGGTCATAAGAAACGCTCCTCTCCTGCCCATCCTTGGCCGCGCGGCAGGTAATCCGGGTCGTTCCGTCCCTGTGTGTTGTAACATAGCCCCCGTTGTCCACCGTCGCGACCGCTGGGTTGGAGGACTCCCATTCCAGCGCGGCGCCGCTGGCGGAAACGGTCGGTGAAAGTCGCATAGAGCTCATCACGGAAAGCGTCCCCGAATAGGACGGAAGCGAGATTTTCAACTCCCGCGTGCCGGCGGTGAAAAAGGCCCAGTCATTCCTTCCGACGGCGGGATTGGTCGAGCCGTCGGCAAAGCGGATGAAGCCCTCGGGAATCGTAACGTAATACTCGATTCCGTAATCAAGCTTGCTTTTCGCGCCCTCCAGCCGGATCGCGGAATACGGCGAGCCGGAGCCCCACAGCAAAACTTGGTTGCTTGTGCCCGGATTCGCGGCGCTCTCCTGCGCTTCAAACACCTTGCGGCCGTCCGCCGCCCGGTAAATGCAGAGGGTCCCCTTGCTGAAATCCAGCGAAGCGCGGTTGCCCGCCGCAGCTTCTATCGTCTTGTTGAAAAAGACGCGCGGCTTTCCGTCCGCAAAGTTGACCGGGCTCGTCCCGTTTTCCGGCGCGTCGAGATTGAGTACGCTTTGGTGAGCTGGATAAAGCGAAGTAATCCTCGTGCCCACTGCGTCCGTGATCGCGGTCGCTTTCCCGCCGTTTTCCCCGAAAACGGCGCGTACGACGGCGTATCCCACAACATTTACGGATTCATCCAGCGCGGCAATCAAAGCGTAGGTGGTCTTCCCGAGCTGCTCCTGATACACAGGCTGGGTAAGCGATGAGGAGAGCGGGAGCCCCGTTGAAGCAAGCGAGTTCTCCGAGCGTTTCCACACCCGTTCCATCATCGCAAGATCAGAATTGATCTGCTCGTTTGAGGGGATCTTGTCATACCAGTCCGCAATACGCACCTGACAAACGGTCGCCGGCCCGTTTGCCGTACATCTGATGCGCAGTCCGCCGACCGCACCCTCGTTTAGCTCCACAATCCTTCCGCCGGGGGAATAGGAATAGGAAATGTTTGACAGCTCCAAATCACTTGAAAGAACGATCGTGTTATTGACCGCCTGACTGTTGTAGTGGATTGTTGCATTGTTCAGAATCGCTTTGTCTGCAGAGCCGAGACAATCTATTTGTCTCCACTGCGTTTCGTTTCCTCTGAAATACACATCCCGCAAACCAGTGCAGCCCGCAAAAGCGCCGTCGTTGATCATATATACAGAGCTGCCGAGCTCCAATTGCCGTAGCCCGGAGCAGTTTTTAAGAAAGTCATTGGAAATAATGCCAGACTTTCCTCCGATTTTGGCTATGTACAAATTGGCACAGTCCGCGAATGCACCCGTACCGCAATCGCCGTTGCATACGACGCTTTCCATGCTGTCGCAGTGCTGGAAAGCATAGGAGCCAAGCAACTCAACGCTTTCCGGAATAACGACTTCCGTTAAGCTGGTGCAATAGAAAAACGCCGCAGAATCGATTTGTGTAACGCTCCGAGGAATAGTTACGCTAGTCAGGCTTTCGCATCCCGAATACGCAAAGGCCCCAATTCTGGTCACACTGTCGGGAAGTACCACGCTTTCTATTTTTGTACCGGAAAATGCACAGTCACCAATCTCGGTCACGCCGTTTGGAATCGTTATGCTTTCCAGTCCGCAATCTCCAAATGCAGATCCCTCTATTTTCGTTATGCCACTGGGAAGTTCAACGCTTTTGAGATCATGGCACTTATAGAAAGCACTTTCGCCGATGCTTATTACGCTCTCCGGGATGTCCACGTCTTTAATCCATCCAAACAGCCCAAACGAGGCTGTGCCTATGTGCGTCACACCGTTTTCGATTACCACTCGAGTCACTTTGATCTCATTCTCTGCTGCTCCGCTATACCTGTACTTCGCCCAAGGTACGTCGTCAAACCCATAATCTGCCATCTTTCCCGTACCGCTAACGGTCAGCGTGCCCGCACTGTCCAGCGTCCATGCAACATTCTTCCCCTCGTTCACATTTGGGTCGCCGCAATAGCCGCTTGCCACGATATCCGCCGCGAATGCCGTGGCGGGCAGCAGGCTCGCGCACAATACCAACGCCAAAATAACACTCAACATACGCTTCATCATTGCAACGATCCTCCTCGTCGTTTTCTCGCCTCAATTTTAAGCTTTTGCCGCTTTACCCCGCCGTCAGATTGAACACCAGCGGCATGGATAGCGGCGCTCCGCTTGCGGAGTCAATCACAAATATCTTGACCGCATCCGCATCGCCGGGGTCGACAAGTGATATCCAGCCGTCCCCGTCAATGGAGCGGTAGAAAATGCCCAGCATTTTGCCACTGGCGCTGTAATTTGCCTGACACACATAAAACGGCGGCAGATCCGTGCTTTTCTCAAACCTTACATACTCGCCGGCGATCCTGCTTTTATCTTCAAGCACCCCGGAATAGCAGCACAACTGCCCCGCCATCGTATTGGCCGTTTTATACAGGCTGATATACCAAAACTCCTTGATGTCATATTTATACACGTCGTACACGATTGGCACGTTATATCCGGTATGCCATGCAATCTGAAGTCCATAAGTCGAGTCGGCACCCAAGCCAACATAGGATATAGTAGGCGTTTCTTTTGTCAAATCTGCCGCATAGATATCGCCTCTGCGCATGCGCACGTAGAGATCGCCACTTTTCCTATCCAGCGCCGTGGCGGACAGAACGAGAGGCGCCCCCTCGTATCCGTCGTCGTACAGAGAGGCTGTTTTTTCTGCCGCCGCAAAGTTGTTTCCGAGCGCGTAGCGCTTGAGCGACTCGTCCGTTCTCGCGTTATCCGCCGCATTGTCCACGCACAAATAGAGCTTTCCGTTGTAAAAATGCACCGGCGTCACGGAATTCTTCAAATCCTCGCTGAGCGGATAGGAATCGCTGCCGGTCGTAAAATCGCCGCAGGTACGCCAATCGTGGTGCTTGTGATTTTCATCGCCGATCTCACTGTCGCTGAGCAGCAGATTATCCCGGAGCAGCGAGCCGGGGACGTCGCCGATATCATTCCAAATCGGGTCGTCCCATGTGGCGTCGACATGATACCATGTCCCGCCCAACAGCACCATGTTCCACGCGTGTTTCATTTCGCTGCTGTTGGTATAGAAGCTTGTAATTCCCGCGCGCGCCATCAGCGCGTTGAACGCCAGCGCGTACCCCTGACAGACCGCTTTCCTGTTGACAAAGGCGCCATAGGGCGTGTAAACCGTCTCGTCCCGCGTATAAGTCGTGCCGCCCGCCGTCGTGTAGTCCGCGCAACTGTTGTTCACATAGGGGTCATAGAAGCAATTCGCCGTGATCCAGTCATGCGCGGCGACAATGTATTCCAGCTCGGACATGCCGTTGCCGCGAATCTCGCTCGTGTCGTGCGAGCCGAAGCATTCGTCAAGCGCCCGTTCGAACGCCATGCCAAATCTGTCGCGCGGCATTTCCTCTTTCGTGAAAAAGAGCGGGCGGAAAAGAACGGTCATCGTCCCGTTTTTGTAGCTCACATTCGATTCGGCATAACCCGTTTTTGCAAAAAACAGCGCCTCCGGGTATTCATAGATCGTATTGTAATACGCGGTCTGCATAAACGCCCACACCGGAACATACTCATCGTTCACGTACAGGTAGTAAGAAAGTTCCCCGGGGTTGCTGGTAGACGACTCTGTTTTCCCTTTAAAGCGCAGCGTAAGGGTGTTTCCGCCGTTTTCGTACAGGCTGATCAGTCCGATCCGCAGTGCCTCCTTTGCCTCCACATAGGTAAGGATCCTGCCAGATCCGTCCGCCTGGTTTGTCTCGGAACGTGGCATATAGCGCGTCGCGTCCAAATTGGGGAACTCCTCGTACGCGCTGTGAACCTCGCCTGTATCCTCATCATCCGCCCATACAGAAACACTGAGCAGCGGCAGCAACGCTGCCGCAAAAAGCAATATAAGCCTAAATCTCGTTTTCATGCTTCCTCCTCTTGTACCACAATTGCTCCAATGTTTGTTTCAATCGCACGAGTGGTTTCCTGCGGTTCAAACAAGCCCCGAGGCAGGAGGGGCAGGGCGGAACTCCGTTCTTCCCTGCCCCTCTCGGCTATACTTCGGTTTTAGCGATTTGTTTCAGATCACTTCATGATATAGTTCACAAAGCGCTCCGTGATCGCTGCGATCTGGGCGCGCGTGGCAATGCCCTGCGCGTCGAGGACGAGGTTGCCGTCCTTGTCGATCGAGCCGTTGATGATACCCACGGCGACCGCCCATTCCATCGCCTCGCGCGCGTTGGCGCTGACGCTGCTCGCGTCAAGGAAGCGGGAAAGGTCGGCGCGCGGCTTGGTGTCATAGCCCTTCGCCTTGGCGTAGTTGAACATCATCAAGATGTCGATCTCGCGCGTGGCGGGCGCCGTCGGGTCGTGCGCGTCACCGACGCCGGTTGTGACGTCATGCCCGTTTGCCCAGTTGTCGGCGATCGTCCACCACTGCTCGCCCTCGGCGGGCTGCGTGAGCACGTTCCCGTCGATGTTGTAGAGCATCTGCTCCATCATGCCCTGCGTGGTCGGGCCGTCAGGGTCAAACGTGCCGTCGCCCATGCCGTTCATTACCTCATGGCCGGACGCCCACGCGACATTGTTCGCGAACCACTCGTTGCCGTGAACGTCGCGGTAGCTCTTGGCGTTGTCCACGATCTTAACCGTGGCGCTGCCGTCGAGCGTGAGAATCACGCCGTCCTCGCTCGTGGTGGAGGTCCTGACGATCTCCTCGGTGCCATCCGCCTTGGTGATGACCGCAACGGTGCCGGGCGTGACGTTGGAAACCGGGACCTCGACCTTCACCTTGCCGCTGTTCGCGGGAAGCTTGACGCTGATGGGCGCGGCGTTCGCCACGCTGTTCGACGCCTTCACCTCAGTCGCAAGCGTGACCGGCTTGCCGCTCGCCGCCGCCCTGGAGATTGCCTTTGCGCTGGGCGCCGCCTCGGCGGAGACCGTATTGCCGTTCGCATCGGTCTTCACCGTACCGGTGGAACCGTCCGCGGCGTTCGCTGTGGTAGTCGTGCTGCCATCCTTTGCCGTAGTGGTCGTAGTGGTCGAACCGTCCTTCGCGGTCGTCACGGCGGTCTTAGAGCCGTCTGAATTGGTTGTGGTCTTTGTGGTGCTGCCGTCCGGGTTGGTTGTGCTTGTAGACGAAGATGTATTGCCTCCGAACCATCCGCCCGAGCTTCCGCCGGAGGACGTTCCGCCACTGTTGTTGGAATTAGAGGGCGCCTTGGGCGTAACCGCGGTGGTCGCGGCGCTCTCAACGGAACTGCCGCCGTAGATGGCCTTGACTTTGAACGTATACGCCGTGCCGTTGGTAAGGCCCGTAAACGTGCAGCTTGTCGCGCTGCTTACCGTCAATATCTCGCCGGTCTCAACGCATGTGACCTGATACTGCGTAATGTTCTGACCGTTTGCGGTGACCCGCCACGAAACCGTCGCCTGCGCGTTGCCGGCGCTGGCGCTTGCCGTCACCACCGGCGTACCGGCAGCGATTGCCTTGCCGTTGCTGACCAGTTCACCGGTATACTCATTCTTGGCGACGAGTTTGGCGGTGATGATGTGGCCCTTGTCCGTATCCGTGACCGTATAAGTCGTGCCGGTCGCGCCGGAGATAGGCGAGCCATCGCGGCACCAGGCCAAATCATAGTTCGCCGCGTCGATTGCCGCACCGCCGACGGTCGCGGTGATCTTGCCGTCGCTGTCAGGGTCGCCGATGGTGAGCGTAACGCCCTCAAGCGTCTTCTTGCCGACCTCGACCGCGGCGGAGGTCAGCGAGCCGGTATAG
>CAMVGI010000035.1 GCA_947166955.1 uncultured Clostridia bacterium
ACTTCTTTGTTGTCGACGGTATCCAGGACGGTGTAGAACATGGAGATGGTCTTGACCGTGCCTTCGGTGCCGTTGGTCGCGATATAATCTCCGACGCTGAATGGCCGGAAGATGAGGATCATGATGCTGCCGGCGACGTTGGCCAGGGCGCCCTGAAGAGCCAGACCGATGGCGACGCCGCAGGAGGCGATGTACTTGGCGAGGTACTCCATGCCGTGGTTGTACTCGTGGTTGCCCGAAACGCACACGTCATACTTCAGCGCGTTGAGGCCGGCCATCACGGGGTGGACCTTCTCGGCGAGGAAGAAATCCTCCTCGGCGGAGTTGCCCTGCGTGGAGTCGCCCGCGTCGAGCAGCAGCGTGTTTTCGGTGCGCAGCTTCTTGATGAGGGTAGCGAGCTGGGCGATGCTGCCGGAGGTGCTCTCCGAATCGGTGGCGTAGTCATAGGGATAGAACTTGCCGTGCAGGTCGCTCGTGGCGAGCACCTGCAGGTCCATGACCTCGCTGCAGGTCGCGACGTTCTTCTTGGGAAGACGCAGCAGGACCTGCGCGAACTCGGCGCGGGTCATCGCCCTGTCGAGCATCAGGTCGCCGTTCTCGTCGCCGATCATCAGGTCGCCGACGCTGACGCCGCCCATGGCCGCAAAGGCGTCCAGCAGCGACTTGACGTCCGCACGGGTGACCGTGGCGTCGCCGCCCTTGGTGCGGTCGAAGGTGGGCATGATGACGTCCATCCATTCGAGCGCGTTGTCGTCCGCACCGGCGACGGCGGGCTTGCCCGCCAGCGTGTAGAGGGCTTCGATCGTGTCCTGACCCTTCACGGGAGCGTTGGGCTCAAAGCCCTTGGCGGTGTCGGCCATGAGGCCGTTGCCCGTGACATAGGCCTGCGCCTCGGCGTACCAAGGCGTGTTTGCCGCCATGGAGGGGACTGCCAGAGACAGTACCACCACAAGGCTCAGAAGCAGCGAGAGAAGTTTCTTGTTCATCGGAACCATTCCTTTCTTTTTTCCGGCGGGCCGCCGATGCAGGGCCGCCGGAAGAGTTGCGACGCTAGTATAGCACTTCGTTGGTCAAATTGCAACAAAAACCGCGCGGCAATTCCAATGATTTTTGTACAATATTACGTAAACCTAGGACGTGGCTGCGCGCAAAAAAGCCGCCGGGACCGGCGGCTTTTTCACAAAACGGAGGGTCACGCGTTGAGCGCGGCGATGATGTTCGGAAGCTCGGCGTCGACGACGTCGTTTTCGAGCTGGCAGGTGCCGGCGTTGTGATGGCCGCCGCCGCCGTACTTGAGGCACAGCTCGCCGATGTCGACGGTTGAGCCCTTGTTGACGATGGACTTGCCGATCATGACGGCGGTGTTCTGCTTCTTGAAGCCCCATGCGACGTGCACGGAGATCTGCGCCTCGGGATAGAGGGCGTAGACCATGAAGCGGTTGCCCGCGTGGATGATCTCTTCGTTGCGCAGATCGAGCACGACGACCTTGCCGTGGACCTTGGCGATGCGGCGCAGCTGGGCTTTGAACTGGTCGGCCTGCTCAAAGTATAGGTCCACGCGCTCCTTGACGTCGGGAAGCTCCAGGATCTCGTCGATGTTGTGGTTGAGGCAGTAATCAATCAGCTCCATCATGAGATCGTAGTTCGAGATGCGGAAGTTGCGGAAGCGGCCGAGACCCGTGCGCGCGTCCATCAGATAGTGCAGCAGCACCCAGCCGGAGGGTTCAAGGATCTCGTCGAGCGTGAAGTCGGCGCTGTCGCCCTTGTCGACGGCGGCCATCAGTTCGTCGGAGACGCGGGGCATCTTCGCGCTGCCGCCGAAGTAATCGTAGACCACGCGCGCCGCGCTGCGGGCGGTGGGGTCGATGATGAGCTTGCCGTTGGTCTCGGTCGCCTTCAAACGGTCGACCTCGGACTCGTGGTGGTCAAACGCCATGCCGACACGGGGGTCGTAGGGCAGGTTGGTGGTGATGTCCTCCTTGGAAAGCTCGATCTTGCCGTCCTGCACGTCCTTGGGGTGGACGAATTTGATCTCGTCGATCATCTTGAGCTCCTTGAGCATCATGGCGCAGGCCAGACCGTCAAAATCGCTGCGGGTCACAAGGCGCTTGTACTTCTGTTCCATGGCGTTCCCTCCGTTCGGTTCTCAAAAATAAGATGATTCCCAATTATAGCATAGGGCGCGGCGGGATTTCAACACCCACCGCGCAAAATAATTTGCGCGCGCCCCTTGTGTTTGCCGTGCGCATCCTCTATAATAATATGTACAATACGTTGTACGCGGGAGGCTCAGATGGCACAAAGCGAGCTGCAGGCAATCGAGGCGCTGTTGGGGCGGCACGGATTCCGCTTTTCCAAGTCCAAAGGGCAGAATTTCCTCATCGACCGCGACGTGCCCCGCGCGATCGCGGAGGCGTCCGGCGCGGACGGGACGAACGGCGTGCTGGAGATCGGCCCCGGCATCGGCGCGCTGTCTGCCGAGTTGTGCCGCCGCGCGGGAAAGGTGGTCGCCGTTGAGCTGGATACGGCTCTGCCGCCCATTTTACAGGAAACGATGGCGGCGTTCGATAACTTTTCCCTCGTTTCTGGCGACGTGCTCAAGCTCGATATCCCCGCGCTCGTGCGCGAGCGCTTCGAGGGGCTTAAGCCCATCGTGTGCGCGAACCTGCCCTATAACATTACGACGCCGACGCTTACGGCGCTGCTGGAGGCGAGGTGCTTTGAGAGCCTGACCGTGCTCATTCAGCGCGAGGTGGCGCAGCGTATCTGCGCGGCGCCGGGCACGGCGGCCTACGGCGCGTTCTCCGTGTTCATGCAGTACTATACCGAGCCGGAGATCTGTTTCGAGGTGCCGCCGGAGAAGTTCCTGCCCGCGCCGAAGGTTACCTCCGCGGTGCTGCGCGCCGTCGTGCGCTCGTCGCCGCCGGTCGAGACGGAGGACGAGGCGTTCTTCTTCCGCGTGGTTTACGCGGCGTTCGCGCTGCGGCGCAAGACGCTGGTAAACAGCCTGTCGACGTCCTTCGGCGCGCTGGGCAAGGCGCGCCTCGCGGAACTCGTCGCCTCCTGCGGTCTTCCGGAAAACGTGCGCGGAGAGCGTTTGGGGCTTGCGGAGTTTGCGTGTCTTGCCGCGGCGCTGCGGGCATCGGAGGCGTAAGATGTTTTGGTGGCTGCTGCCCGTCGCGCTGCTTTCGGCGGTAGCCCTCGCGGGTTTTTCCACGCTGCGGGGGCTTTGCGGTCGTTCGGAGAAGGACGAGGACTGGGAGGACAAGCGTGTCGCCGAAAGCGGTGACGAGGCGTGGCAGAAGGCGTGGAAAACGGGACGCGATTTTCTGGAACGCCATGAGACCGAGGAGATCGAGGTGCAGAGCGAGGACGGCTTCATGCTCCACGGCCTGCTCGTGCCGCATGTCGCGCCGCGCGCGACGGTGATCTTGTTCCACGGCTGGCATTCGTCGTGGGAGATGGACTTTCTCTGCATGCTGCCGTTTCTGTACGGCCTGAAGCTGCAATGCCTGTTCGTCGACGAGCGCGCGCAGGGCGATTCCGAGGGGCGCTTCATCACCTTCGGCGTCCGCGAGCGCGAAGACGTGCACGTTTGGGTAGATTACGCGGCGAACCGTTTCGGCGCGAAGCACCCGCTCTTTCTGCAGGGCAGCTCCATGGGTGCGAGCGCGGTGGAGCTGGCCTCGTCGTTCCGTTTCGACGGCAGTGTGCGCGGGATCGTCGCGGAGAGCGGCTTTTCATCTCCCTATGAGGCCGCCTCCGCCGTCTGGCGCGAAAAGACGCCGCTGCCCGCACACCTTGCCATGTGGCTGCTCAACGGTTTTACGCGGTTGTTTGCCGATTTTTCGCTCAAGGATCGCAGCGCGGCAGCGGAGCTTGCCAAGACGGAGTATCCGGCGCTGTTTCTCCACGGCACGGCGGATGCGCTCGCGCCCGCCTATATGGCCAAGCAGGCGTACGAAGCCTGCAAAAGCGAAAAGACCCTGCTTCTCGTCGAGGGCGCGGGTCACTGCCAATGTTATCTTACCGACCGGACGCGCGTGGAGACGGCGTACCGGGAGTTTATCGAAAAGCATTTGGAAGAAAACGAATGAACATGAGGAGGATATTCCGATGAAACGACTCAACCGTATCCTGACGCTGGCGCTGGTCGCGGCCATGGCGCTGTCGCTTGCGGCGCCGACGTCCGCCGTGTCCGAAGACGTGCGGGCGAAGTTCAATTACAATTACGAGGTAGACCCGCTGAACATCTATCCGCGCGAGGACGGGAGCTTTGCCAGCAAAACGATTGCCGGGATCGCCGAGGAGATAGGGACCGACGGCGAACAGTACCTCTATGAGCTTGCGCATTGCGGGATCATCACCATCTCCATCCGCAGCGCGAACATAATCGATGTATATGCGGGCCCGTACTATCCGAACGGAAACGGTGATTTCAAGCCGACCCCCGAGAAGAAGCTCGTGAGCGGCTATACGGACGTCGCGCCGGAGGCGTGGTATTACGACGCGGTGATGGAGACGACGAAGGGCGGCCTTGTGATCGGCAGCGATTCCGGCGCGTTCCGCCCGAACGACAAGGTCACGTCCGCGGAATTTGCCACGGTGCTTTGCCGCATTTACAATCTGCCGATCGAGGTGTTCGGCGGGCCGTGGTACGGGCCGTATATCGACGCGGTCATCGCCGCGGGCCTTGATTTCAGTTCCTGCAACTACAAACAGGCTGAGGAGGAGATTACCCGCGGCGAAGCCATCGAAGCAATGGCGGTCATGGTCAGAGCCCTCGGCCGCGAGCCGCAGCGCAATCTGAAGTGGGCGAACGTTCAGGACGCCGACGATTGCCGCGACGTACCGGCAAAGCACGGCTGGAATCCGCAGGCGCTGCTCGACGCGCTCAACTACGGCGCGATCAACGGCACGAATGCGGCGCACCGCGTGGGCGCGGCAGACTCGCTCACACGCGCGGAGTTTTGCAAAATGCTCTATAACATCGGCGTGACCGACGCCCGCAGCGTGGACTCCTACAAGGCGAACGCGGTACACCGGCAGTACACCGGACGTTGAGCGCGTCGCGCCACGACCCATAAAACGGCGACGCGCGGAATGCAAAGCGTTCGCTTTGTGCCCGCTCATCGGAGAGCCGTCAAAAAGCAGGGCGCATGCCCTGCTTTTTATTGCTTTTCGCGCCGCCGCCTGCGCCGCACGCGGTTGAGATGGCGCTCAAAATCGCCGCTTCGCAGCAGCTCCGAGAGAACGTACTGCTCAAAAAGCGGCACGGTGCAGGAGTAGAAGCCGACGGCGCGCTCGAATCGTTCCGTCAGCGCCGCCGGAAGCACCATGTAGCCCACACGCATCGAAGGCGCAATGGTTTTGGTGAAGGTGTTGAGATAGATCACCGAGCGTTCCGGCTCCAGCGAGAAAACGGTGTCCTCCGCTTTGGACGAGAGCGTGAATTCGCTGTCGAAATCGTCCTCGACGACGAAACCGCTCCGCTCGCGCGCCCAGCGGATGTACTCCGCGCGCTTGCCGGCGCTCGCCGTGACGCCGCTGGGGAAGCTGTGGAACGGGGTCACATGCAGAACGCTCGCCCTCGTGCGTGCCAGCTCGTCGGTGCGCACGCCGTCCGCACCGAGGCGAAGCGCCTCGCAGACGACGCCGTTTGCCTGATAGACGCGGCGGATCTTCTCGTAGGACGGGTCCTCCACGCCGTAGACGCGCTCGCGCCCCAAAAGCTGGACAATGAGGCCGTAGAGATACTCCGCGCCGGAGCCGATGACGAGCTGTGCGGGCCTGACGCGGATGCCGCGCGAACGCGCGAGATAGTCGGCAAGCGCCTGACGCAGCTCCGCGCAGCCGTTGTTCGGGGACTTGACGAGCAGCCCCTCGCCGTATTCAGACAGCACGCGCCGCATCGTGCGCGCGAGTACGGAAAACGGAAAGCCGTCCTCCGCGTTGCGGAGCGCTCCCACCGTGTGGAACCGCTTCTCCGCTGCGTCCGCGCCCGGGAAGCAGTCGCCGGCGCGATAGGCGGCGAAGTGGCCGCTGCGCTCGCGCGCCTCTGCGTAACCCTCGTCGCACAAAATGGCGTAGGCGTGCTCGACCGTGACGAGGCTTACACCCGCGTCGTCGGCAAGCTGGCGCTTCGACGGCAGTCGGCTCCCGAACGGATACGCGCCGGAGACGATGTCGCCCCGCAGCCGTCGGTAAAGCTGAAGATAGGCGCTTTGCGCGCCCTCGTTTCCGGCCGTTTTCTTTTTGCTTCCCATGTTCATCTGGCCTGCTTACTCCTCCTTGCGGCAAGAATTTTCATATCACCAGATACAGAATACCATGGGCGGACACTCTGCGTAAAGCTATTTTTTACAGTTTGTTAACAGTTTTTCTCGCAGTTTCCTTTGACATGTAAGCCAAAGATAACTATAATAATATCTCATCTCGACAGATTACGTATTGCGCGGAAGGGAGCGGATCGGATGAACAAGAGAATGACGGCGCTGCTGCTGGCGCTTGTGATGGCCTGCGCGCTCGGCGCGCCGCGCGTGCTCGCAGAGGGCGAGGGCGCGGAGCGCCCGACGGCGCAGCCGACTGTGGGACAGGAGACGCGGTCCGCTGAAGCAAGCGGCGGAGGACAGCCTGCTGCGGAGGAAGAAAGCGCGGCGGGGCAGACCGCTCCGCCGGAGAATGCCGCGACGCCGGAGAACGATACGCAGGCGGCGGCAAACGCCGCGGAAGCGCAGGAGAACGACGACGCGCAGACGACGGAGAACGACGGGACGGAAACGGCGGACGGGGAGCCGCTCGATCCCGAGGGGACGCTTACGTTTGGAAACCTCGGCGCGCGGATGCTTGCAAATTATTACCCGCTGCGCGCGCTGCAGGAGAGCGTCGACGACATCGAGGGTCACGACTATGATTGGCAGCACGACCGTCTGCGCGTCAGCATGAACGAGCTTGCGAAGTCGCAGTGGATGATGGTCTCGCTGCTTCACATGAACCAGACATCCGATGCGCTTGGGACGGTGTACGAGCAGATGCGCAAGGAATATGAAGACATTGAGAAGGGCGAAAAGCAGAAGGACGATCAGACGATGCTTTGGCAGCTCCGCAACGCGCAGAATCAAACGGTCATCGTCGGAGAGACGCTTTACATCACGCTCAAGGGTCTGGAGGCGCAGGATGCCTCGCTTACGCGCACGATCGCGCAGCTTGGACGCACGGAGCAGGAGATGAGCCTGCGCTGCGAGCTGGGACAGGTTTCCAAGCTTGCGGTGGATCAGGTGAGCGCGGGACGTGCACAGGCGGTCAGCGGGCGCGAAACGCTGCGGATGAACCGCGAGGCCGCGCTGCTCCAGCTCAGGAGCATGGTCGGCGCGGAGCTGGACGCGCCGCTCGCGCTCGGCGCGCTGCCGAAGGTGACGTCGCAGGAGCTTGCGGCGATGGATCTGGAAGCCGATCTTGAGAAGGCAAAGGCGGCGAGCTATGCGCTCTTCGACGCGAAGAAGCAGCTCGACGATTTCCGCAAAGACACGAAGGATGCGTACGATCAGGTGGTAGACCTCTACGGCAGCAACAAGAAGACCTTCGAGGTATCCCAGCTCGATCACGCGCTGCAGGCGTACCAATACAACTATGAGAACACGCTTTTGACCTACGAACTGAACTTCCGCACGCTCTACGCGCAGGTCAAGGACTGCGCGCAGGTGCTTTCCGCTAAACGCGCGGCGCTCGCGGAGCAGGAGAAGAGTTATGCCGTGTCCGCGCTAAAATATGAGCAGGGGAACATCTCCGCGAACGCGCTCGCAGACGCGAAGGATGAGCTTTCAGCGGCAAAGGACGACGTTTCCGCCGCCGAGCGGGAGCTTTTCTCCAAGTACCGCAGCTATACGTGGGCCGTTGAATACGGCATTTTGAACGCTTGAGGAGGCGGATGCGATGGGTAAGAGAATATTGGCGCTGCTGCTCGCGGCGTTTTCCGTGTTTACGCTCGTGAGCTGCGCCTCCGGCAAAAAACAGGAGGAACCGACGCTGCCCGCCGGCGTCGCGGTGCAGGTGAAGACCGTTGAAAAGCGCGACGTATCGACGGAAAACCGTGTTTCCGGCACGGTGGTCTCCGACGACGAGACGTCGATTTATGTGGCGACTGCCGCCAAGTGTACCGCCGTTTTCTTTGAGGCGGGCGACACGGTGGAAAAGGGCGATATTATCTGCACGCTCGACCTCGGTTCGACGCAGGCGAGCTACAACGCTGCGAAGATCAGCTATGAAAGCGCCGCGGCAAGCTACAACCAGCAGAAAGAGCTTTTCGACCGTCAGATCGCGCTGGCGGAGAAAAACGTCAGCGATACGAAACAGCTGCTTGCCATCGGCGCGGCGTCGCAGATGGAGATCGATCAGGCGGAGCTGCAGCTGCTGCAATTGGAGGCGCAGCGCGACTCCTCGCTCTCCCAGCTTCGCGCCGGTATGGAGAACTATCGCTCAAGCATCGAGCAGCTCGGCCTCGTGATGGACGACGTGGACTCCAGGGGCAACGTCATCGCGCCGGCGAGCGGCATGCTCGCCTCGCTGACGGCAAGCGAGGGCGGATATGTTTCGGCGAACTATCCCGTGGCCGTCATCAGCAACGCCGAGCAGATGAAGATCAGCGTTTACGTTTCCGAATCGCTCGTGTCGAAGCTCAAGATCGGCGACAGCGCACGCGTGAGCGTCGCCTCCGCCGCAACGCAGTTTACGGGCGTGATCCGCTCGGTGGAACAGGCGGCAAACATGCAGACGAAGCTCTACGCCGTGACCGTCAGCGTGCCGAGCGACGTGACGGGGCTGATCTCCGGCATGTTCGCGGACGTCACGTTCTTCACCGAGTCCTCCACGGGCGTGGTGGCGGTGCCGTCCGAAGCGATTTTGACCGCCAACGGCACGCCGTACGTCTACATTGTGGAAAACGGCGCGGCGAAGTACGTTGCCATTACCACGGGCCTCAACGGAGACGGCGTGACCGAAGTGCGC